>CALJVJ010000406.1 GCA_937974625.1 uncultured Saprospiraceae bacterium | reverse complement strand
AGAGGGGAGAAGGGCGAATTGTGCACCAGAGGTTATTGCGTAATGCTCGGTTATTGGAATGATGCAGAAAAGACAGCGGCAGCAATAGATGATGCACGTTGGATGCACACAGGCGATTTAGCGATAATGGACGAGGAGGGTTATTTGAATATCGTTGGCAGAATAAAAGACATGGTGATTCGAGGAGGAGAGAATGTCTATCCAAGAGAAATTGAAGAATTTTTGTATCAGCATCCGAAGGTGAGTGATGTGCAGGTGATTGGCGTGCCCGACAAACGATTTGGGGAAGAGATAATGGCGTGGGTGAAGTTAAAAGAGGGGGAAAGTTGTACAGCGGAAGATATTAAAGGATTTTGTCAAGGAAAGATTGCGCATTTTAAAGTACCTCGATATGTGAAGTTTACAGAGGATTTTCCGATGACGGTAACTGGAAAAATAAGGAAAGTGGAGATGCGTGCGGTGAGTATTAAGGAGTTGGGATTGGAGGATGCAGCGGGGATTAAGACGGCATAGTTGACAATAAAACAGCTTAATCGTTTTCAATAAGGCGTGTACGGAATTTGTTTTTTGACACGGAAAGACACGGCTTGAAATTATGAATTATTATGTTTTCTTGCGAAAAGGTATGCTTTTGTTATATTTTGAACACGACCTAGAGTAAATCAAGCAAAGAAACCGTCAAAATCCGTGTCCTTCCGTGTCAAAAATCACATGTAACAAGAACTTTGTACAATCCTTATTTTCAATTTTAGCTTTAAAATATTACGATTTTCTAGAAATAACCAGCCCTGCTCTAATTTCCCGATTAATTTCTATCAAACAATTTTTACATAGACACCCATAATTAGTTGTCTTCAAAAACGCTTGGGTTTCCTTCGAGATGGTCACCGTTGCGCATTGACAATTCGCAATATCGTTTGCCTTGCATTGAAAGTTGGATTGGCAGCGTTGACAGGTTGAAACAGTAGTTTTTTGCATAAAAATAAAATTACAACTTAATTTACAAAGGTCTAAACTTTAAATTTGATAACTCATTGTTTATCAATGTCTTTTCTCAAATTTAGGAATAATTAAAGAAAGCTCATTACAAGTGGATTATTTAAATTTAAGCCTAGGAATAAAGAAATAAAATCAGCAGCACTATTAAGGAATCAAACGGCTTCCATTAAAACTTGTAAAAACACAAAAAACTTTGTACTTTTGCAGCCGCTTTGAAGAAAGCGATAATTTATTTAATTCACCTAGGAATATTGGAGTTATTATTTTCCTATTCCTTAACTAACAAACTTCTATTAATGCGAAATTATGAAGTTACTTTCATCGTGGACCCAACGCTGTCGAACGATGAAATAAAGTCGACAGCAAAGGTGTACACAGACATGATTGCAAAAGATGCAAAAATTGTACACAACAATGAAATTGGATTACGTCAATTAGCGTACCCTATTAAAAACAGAAATACAGGTATTTATACTTGTACGGAGTTTGAAGTGGAAACAGGTGCGATGATAGACGAATTAGAATTAATGATGCTTCGAGATGAGCGTATTCTTCGTTTCTTAACTGTAAGATTAGACAAATACGGTGTTAAGTATAACGATGATAAGCGAGCTGGTAAAATCGGAACTATTGTAAAGAAGAAGAAAGTAGTAGAAGAGGATAAAGGTAGAAACAATAGACGAGGAAACAACAAACGTCGTCCGAATCAAAACAAAGGAGCAGCACCAAAGCCACAGGCAAAACCGGCAGCAAAGCCAGAGGTTAAGCCAGAGGTTAAGCCAGAAGCAAAAGCTGAGGCAACGCCAGAAGCAACGGCACCGGCTCCAACAGAAAACTAATTATTAATCCTAAAAAGAATTTAAAATGGCTTCAAGAGACGATATAAAGTTTTTAAGCAATCCTAAAATCGGTTCAAAAAGAAATAAGTATTGCCGATTTAGAAAATTTGGTATTAAGCATATAGATTATAAGGATACCAATTTCCTAGAGCAATTTGTAAACGACCAAGGTAAGATTTTACCAAGAAGAATTACTGGTAATTCTTTGAAGTATCAAAGACGAGTCGCTACGGCGATTAAGCGTGCTAGACACCTTGCTTTGTTACCATACGTAACAGATTTGCTTAAATAAATTAGTTCATCAGTTATTTAGCCATGGGTCGATAGTCATTTATTAACAATGATTAAATACCAATGATGGATAACCAATTACACTAAAACAATGGAAATTATATTATTAAAAGATTTAGATAAAGTAGGGGATAAGTTAGACATCGTAAAGGTAAAGCCTGGATACGGTCGAAATTTCTTAATTCCTCAAAAGTTAGCAATGGTTGCCAATGCAAAGAACCGTGCTAAAATTGATGAAATTAAAGCTAAAGAAGCTGCGGACAGAACTGCTAGATACGACGAGTATAAAGTAATTTCTGACAAAATCGCTGCTGCTACTCTTAAGATTGGCGCAAAAGCTGGTACAAGTGGTAAAATCTTTGGTAGTGTTACTAACGTTCAATTAGCTGCTGCTTTAAATGACCAAATTGGTGTTGAAGTAGAAAGAAGATTAATTGAAGTAACAGAAGAAGTAAAAGAATTAGGTGAATATACAGCTAAGGCTAACTTGCACCCTGATATCAATACGGTAATTAAATTTGAGGTAGTTGCTGAATAAGTAATACTGACAATTATATATAATAAAGCCCTAATTCTTCTTAGCTGAGGAATTAGGGCTTTTTAGATTTACCACATAGTCACTTAGAAAGAGCACCTTATCATATAGTTTTTTAAATTAGATGTAGACGCAGGCAGTAGCTTGTTTTTCTAAGCTGGACTTGGTTTTGGTTTTTTATAAAAATAAATTACAATGTATCTTGCACAGAAAACTATGTGCTCTATGTGACTATGTGATAAATACTATTAGTAGCCTAAAAATCACATTGAGCGCCATTCTTTTTCAACCACTTTTCTTTTTCTTTATAATTAGGCATTACGTCTCTAACAATTTTCCAAAATTTGGAAGAATGGTTCATTTCGATAAGATGAGTTAATTCATGAACGATTACATAATCTATCACATCGCTAGGGGCAAACAGTAGTCTCGTAGATAAGTTAATATTGCCTTTAGTCGAACAACTTCCCCAATTAGAAGAATTGTATTTTAAATTGACGCTTTTGATATTTTTTTGAAAGTGTTGTTGGTTAATGCTATGCACTCTTTTCGAAATCTCCGCATGAAAATGCTTGCCTATAACTCTACTTAATAAGGTTTTAATACTTTTACTTAAGGTCAAAGGGTGGGTGTCTTTTACTAGTTTAAGATAAATAATATCATTTTTTAAATTTGCTCCAAAAGTCTTTCTATCTTCATAATTGACAACTAAACTATAAGTCCGCTCACCCACGGTTATTTTATCGCCCGTTTTGTAGACCTTAGGAAAAAATCGTGCTTTGAGGGCTTCATTTCCTTCAAATTGCTTTTCTACCCATCTAGTAAACCATCCAAATTGATTCTTCTTTTGTTTTTTGTCCATTTGGATAGGCAACCTTAAAATAGCAGCATTTTTGCCGATAGAAACCCGTACATTATTCCTATATTCCTGATAAACCTTAGCAGGAATAGGTTGTCCATTAATTTCCAAAATAGTCGTCTGTAGTTTTTTCATATCCTGCACATTATATCACGCTATAATTTAAAACCATAGATGATTTAACAAAATCTTGTTAGTGTAAAAATCGTGTAATTTGGAGGTAAGTATTTGGGAAAATACGCTTATTCAAATGAAAGATATTTAAATTATTTCAATTAAGAAATAAAATAAATGAATTTTATAAAAATTTAGAATAATCTTCTAATGAAAAAGAAACGCATGATTGGTGTATTAGTTTTGTTCTTATTGATATTTAATATTCGATATGCTCAAAATTTCTTTATTCTTTAATTCCTTTTTATATTGAGCGGGAGAAAAATTACTACACTAACACATCACAAATGGCACATACAAAGGTCAAAATAGAAGAAAGCTGGCGACTGGCGCTCCAAACTGAATTTGACCAACCGTATTTCACGGCATTGATTCAGTTTTTGAAAGGGGAGAAAGGGAAAGGAAAAGTGATTTACCCACCGGGGTCTCTTATTTTTAATGCTTTTGATACAAGTCCTTTAAGCGATTTGAAGGTGGTTATTTTAGGGCAAGACCCCTACATCAAACCGAATCAAGCGATGGGCTTATCATTTTCTGTGCCCAAAGGCATTAAGACCCCTCCGTCGTTAAAAAATATCTATAAAGAATTAAATACAGATTTAGGAGTTCCTATAGTAGACCATGGAGATTTGACAAAGTGGGCCAATCAAGGTGTCTTTTTATTGAATGCAGCCTTAACAGTAGAAGCAGGAAAATCAGGGTCTCATTTAAAGAAAGGCTGGGCGCAATTTACAGATGCGGTCATCCGGTTAATCTCTTCTGAGAAAGAAAAGGTGGTATTTATGTTATGGGGGAATTTTGCCAAAGCCAAAGCGGAACTAATCGATGAATCTAAGCATTTGGTTTTAAAGGCAGCCCATCCATCTCCTTTGGCAGGCGGTGCCTATTTTGGTAGTAAACATTTTTCTCAAGCTAATGCTTATTTTGAAAAAAATGGACTAGACCCTATTGATTGGCAATTGTAACTTAGACATACTCTTACTTTTGCTACTAACGAATTATCTTCCTTAAGGAAAAAACTAGAATGTTTAAAAACTCAATCATACCCTTCAAATTACCCTTACTCCTATTGTTGGGAGGCATTACCGCTTTTGTGAGTTATCAGATGTGGAATTTGCCATTGTGGAGTCATTTACCTTTGGTATTTTTTGTCGCCTTTTGGGGATTCATTGTCATTGCCTTAGCAGATAGATATTCTAACTTGCCTCAAAACGGACGATTATTAGCTTTATCGACTTTAAGCGGGTTGTTATTAGGATTTGGCTTTCCAGTATCTCCATTAACACCATTAATGTTTATCGCCTTTGTCCCTTTATTAATGGTGGAAAAAGCAATAGCGGATAACCAAGCTGGAGTAGCCAAATGGGAAGTATTTAAATACAGTTACCATGCTTTTGTCGTCTGGAATATTATCTCGACTTATTGGGTAGCAAATGCCGCATCTTTTGCCGCTAGTTTCATTGCCATTTGGCTGAATGCTGCCTTTATGACTATTCCATTTATCCTATTTCATGTAACGAGGAAGGTCATGCCTCGCAACTTTATGTACATTGCTTTTATAGCCAATTGGATGACCTGGGAATATCTGCATTTAAGGTGGGAAATCTCTTGGCCTTGGTTGACTTTAGGCAATAGTTTTGCGGAATATCCAAGTTGGGTGCAATGGTATGAGTACACTGGTGTGTTCGGGGGGTCTCTGTGGATTTTACTGGCTAATGTGCTGATTTTTAGCTGGATAGCTAAACCGAAGTGGCAAGAAAAAGTAGGGGTTAATTTGTTGAATGGCTTGAAAATTGGTGGGTTAATTCTTTTACCAATATTCCTTTCGTTATGGAGGTATTCCACTTATGAAGAAGTAGGGAAAGACGTGGAAATAGTTGTGGTACAACCTAATTACGAGCCACATTATCAAAAATTTAGCGTTAGCCAATTTGAAGTTTTAGACCGATTTATCACCTTGTCAAAAAGTCAATTAACACAAAATACAGCATATTTAGTTTTCCCTGAGACAAGTTTCGGAAGGTACGATAAAGACCGATTAGCTAAAACCGAAGTTATCCAAAAATTACAAGACTTAATTGATGAATATCCAAAGCTGAAACTAGTGATGGGGATTGATGCTTATAAAATTTTCAAAGACGATATCCCAAACAGTAATTCTGTTAGAAAGCAAGTGGATAAAAAATCGGGACGAGTGACCCATTGGGAAGCGTATAATGCAGCAATTCAGTTGGAAAGCGGAAGTCGGGACATCCAATTTTATAAAAAAGGACGGTTTGTGCCCGGTGCAGAAATTTTCCCTTATTCTTCTATTTTATTTTTCGTAGAACCTATCGTAGATAAACTTGGAGGGACGGTTGCAGGGCATGGTACCCAGCCATTGCGTACACCATTTGATAGTCAAACAGGGAAAGTTGGAGCTGCGATATGTTACGAATCCATATATGGGGAATTTTATGCAGGCTATATTCGACATGGTGCCAATGCTGTTTTTATAGTAACGAATGATGGTTGGTGGGATGATACACCAGGGTATAAGCAGCATATTAAATTTGCGAGCCTTCGAGCCATAGAAACCAGACGAGCCATTGCAAGGTCCGCTAATACGGGTACCTCTGCCTTTTTGAATCAAAGAGGAGATATTTTACAAGCTACAAAATACGAAGAAGCAATTGCCATCCGAGGGAATATAAAGTTTAATGAGGAAATGACCTTTTATGTAAAATGGGGAGATATTCTAGGTCGAATTGCGATATTTACTTCTATTTTATTATTATTAAATACTTTTGTGAAAGGTAAAATGGGGAAAGATTGAGAAAGTTCCTAAAAGTTTGCAGTTTGTAAAGTAAAGGTGCTAACCTCTAAACCTTCTACCTTTTTACTTCTAAATCTATCAATAATATGAGAAACAAATACAAATTATTATTACCCGGCTTATTATGTTGTATTATATTCAGTTGTGTCAGCTCTGATAAATACAAAGAACTTGTTCAAGTTAAAGAATATTTAGAGCAAGAAAACCAACGGCTAACCAGTGGGGATGAAGAGAATCGAAACCTACGTGCTAAAATTCGAAAGAACCAAGCAGAAGCAGCTAAAGCAGAAGCCGAACTAGCAGAATTGAGGGCTAGTTTTAATAGCCTTAATCGAAATTATCAAGATTTAGCCAATCGGTATAATCAATTGATTTCAGATAATAAACAGATAGGAACAGGTTCTGCCAATGAGAAACAATATTGGGAAGAGAATCTAGCCAAAAAGCAGTTGGAATTAGAAAATAAAGAACGGCAATTACAAACGATGCGTTATACCCTAGAACAGAGAGATAAACGGGTAGCAGAGTTATTGCAAATGTTAAGAGCCAAAGAGGGAAACTAGGATTTTAGTGTTAAGTGATAAATCTGGTTAGGTAAGAAGTGAATCCCTAGTTCTATTTTTCTGTAAATCTTTTAATTTCTTTATATTTTTAATGCCAATTATAGAATCCTCCTACGTTAAGCCACCTTTTCCATATTTTAATGGGCATGCACAAACTGTTTTGCCTTCCATGTTTCGGAAAATAGGAGAGCCTATTTATGAAAGAGAAAGATTAGAGTTAGCAGATGGAGATTTTGTGGATTTAGATTGGTTAAGAAGTGAAAGTGACCAATTAATTATCTTAACGCATGGTTTAGAAGGTAGTTCCGAACGGCATTATGTTAAAGAAACAGCCAAACTTTTTCACGAAAAAGGTTGGGAAGCTTTAGCTTGGAATTGTCGCTCCTGTAGTGGGGAGATGAACCGTAATTTAAGAATGTATAATCACGGAGACATTGAAGATATTACTGAAGTGATTAATCATGCCAATCAACTTAAAAAATACAGCAAGATAGTCCTAGCAGGGTATAGTATGGGAGGCAATATTGGAATGAAATATTTGGGTGTCAATGGAAAAAATATACCAGAAAATATAAAAGTCTCCATCAATTTTTCAGCACCCACCGACCTTTTATCAAGCGTTAAATTATTAGACCTACCAAAAAGCTGGTTTTATAGCAACCGATTTCGACAAAAGATTTGGAAAAAGATACAAATAAAAGCCGCTCAATATCCGGGCGTAGTGGACTTAGCGAATTACAAAAAGGTGAAAAAATGGGAGGATTTTGATACTTATTTCACCGCCCCTGTTAATGGTTTTGACAGTGCACAAGCCTTTTATCGCTTCGCTTCCTGCAAATTTTTCATGGAAGGCATTTCCATACCTACCTTATTGGTCAACGCCCAAAATGACCCTATTTTAACACCCGATTGTAATCCTGTTCAATTGGCGAAAAGTAATCCTAATTTTTATTTAGAAATGCCAGCTCAGGGTGGGCATGTTGGGTTTACGGCTAGGAATTCGGCGTATTCTTTTATGGCAATTCGTGGTTGGGAGTTTGTGCAGGAGACTTTATAATTTTTTGAAATATACAGGGGGCAAAAAAATTCATGTTCTGCATTTTAAAAAACACTATTCCCCTTCCAAAATAGCCCGTTCCTTCATAGCCGCAGCCAAATCCTTCCCTAAATAATTATCAATCAAATGATGCATCAAATAAAT
>CALJVJ010000405.1 GCA_937974625.1 uncultured Saprospiraceae bacterium | reverse complement strand
GACGGAGGTTTGTGGGTCTATGACGAATAGCCCTGACCCTAACTCTCCACAAGATTCTGTTGGGAAGGCTATTCCTTTTGGAGAAGTCAAAATTCATCCAGAAACAGATGAAATATTGATGAAGACGCCATATATGATGACAGGCTATTATAAAAATCCAGAGAAAACTGACGAAGTGTTAATTGATGGCTGGATGCATAGTGGAGATAGAGGAACAATTGATAATGATGGGTATGTTCGTGTTATTGGACGGGTCAAAGATGCTTTTAAAACATCCAAAGGGAGTTACATCACGCCTAATCCGATGGAGGAAGTATTGATGAAAAATGATTTTATAGAACAGGTTTGTGTCGCTGGATTGGGTATTCCTCAACCGATTGCATTGGTCAATTTATCAGAATTGGGTTTAGCTGCTGATAAGGCAGAAATGGAAGCTTCGTTTTTGGAAAGTTTAAAAGAGACCAATAATAATCGCGCAAAATTTGAGCACATTTCTACTATAGTTGTCCAAAAAGAACCTTGGTCTGAGGATAATGGTTTGTTGACGCCTACTTTGAAAGTGAAACGAGGGAAATTGGATGACCGATATTTGGAGGAGTATTTGGGATGGCATGAGGCGAAGGAGAAAATTATTTGGGCGTAGTTGCCCCTTTTGAACCCTTGGAGGGTTTTGAACCCTCCAAGGGTTTGTCAAACGGAAAAGCCTGGCTATCTATTGAGAGTTGGGCTTTTTTATATCATAAATCTAGAAAAAGCAGACTACGACAATGGAGTCATCTTTCCCAAAAATTAATATCATTAGTATCAATACCTTTATTATTTAAGCTATCAACATTTAAGTATTCCTTAATAGGTTTAGCTAGTATTAGAAAGTTATTTTTAGGATTTTTCTGAGAATAAACTACTAAATACTTTTCTCCCTTTTTCGGGTTTATTTTTGGTAAAAAAAGCCTATATAAAATAAACGGAGAATAAATACCTCTGAATTCATTATGTGGTTTGTCCTTAATTTTGAATTTATACCATATTTCCTTTCTTGCACCTTTATTAGTATAAAGGCTACTAGTGACTTCTCCTATTGCATAGAGTCCATGCTCTTTAAGTTCAATATGTTTAAAATATCCCAAAATTACTACAATAATAATAACAATCAGAAAAGCTATATAGGTATTTTTTCGTACTTCCTTGTCCATCAAAATTTTATTTTAATATTAAGTCCCGATGTCCCAAGTTTGCAGGATGCCGATAGTCGAAGATTGCATCTTCGACTCAATATCTTTTACGACTTTGTCGTGTCTTGCTCTTATAATTACAAAAATCACGCTAATTTACGCTATACGTACACTAGGTTAGACATGATAAAACCATTAAAGATAGTCGTGTTAAGATACAATCCAAAGGCCGTCAGGCTAACGATTTGATTTAGCTATTTTTAAAGTTAATTAGGTTGAAAACCTAAAAGATATTGAGTTGAAGCTGAAAGCTTCAACTATCGGTTAGTTCATAAAAAAAGCCCGACTATCAATTGATAGCCGGGCTTTTTTATATCATAAGAATCAGCCTAAGCCAATTTACTAATCGCTTTTTTAATACGGGAAATCGCCTCGCGCAATTGTGGTTCAGAAGCTGCATAAGACATTCTAAAATAACCTTCTGCGCCAAATGCACCACCGGGTACTAAAGCTACATGCGCATGATTCAACATGTAAATACAGAAATCTTCAGAGTCTTTAATGACTGTATCTCCCACTTTTTTGCCCATAAAATTGCTGATGTCTGGAAAAACGTAAAATGCACCTTCTGGCTCGTTCACCTTTAATCCAGGGATTTCTCTCAACAATCCTAACACCATATCTCTACGCTTTAAAAATTGTTCTCTCATTTTATAAGTAGGTGTCAAATCACTCAACAAAGCAGTAACAGCAGCTTTTTGCGCAAATGCATTCGCGCCTGATGTTACTTGGCCTTGGTGCTTAGCACACGCTTTAGCGACTACCAATGGTGCGCCAATATAGCCTAATCTCCAACCTGTCATGGCAAAACCCTTTGCAAAACCATTGACGGTAATCGTTCTATCTTTGATTGCATCAAAAGTACCTATGCTACAATGTTTTCCAGTAAAATTGATGTATTCATAAATTTCATCTGCTACTACATATACCTGCTCATGTTTGCCGATTACCTCTGCAATGGCAGATAATTCGTGCTCTAAATAAACAGACCCAGTAGGATTACAAGGAGAAGAAAATAAAACCATCTTCGTTTTTTCGGTAATCGCCGCACCAACTTGCGCTGCTGTTACCTTATAATCATTTTCGATACCTGCAAAAACATCTACGGGTACACCTCCTGCCAATCTCACTATTTCTGAATAAGTTACCCAATATGGAGAAAAAATCACTACCTCGTCTCCATCATCTAACAATGCCATACACAAGTTGTGCAAAGATTGCTTCGCACCTGTAGATACTACAATTTGATTGGGCGAAAATTCTAAATTATTATCTCTTTTAAATTTAGTACAAATCGCTTCTCTTAACTCTAAAAGTCCAGGGACGGGCGTATATTTGGTATATCCTTCATCCAATGCCTTTTTAGCAGCTTCTTTTATATGGTCAGGGGTATCAAAGTCTGGTTCGCCCAAACTTAAACTAATCACATCATGTCCTTTGGCTCTTAATTCCCGACCAAGTTGAGACATTTTTAAAGTCGCCGATTCTGCCATATTTAGAACAGTTTGCGACACTGGAGAAGTAGTTACTACACTCATTTTCGGATGTTTTAACGGTCCACGGTACTATCCTGATTTTATTAGGATTCGGTACACGATTTCCTATGAAAATTGAAATTTCTAGGTTTTATTTTGGTTGGTGGCTGGACAAAATTATGCTTTACCTAAACTATATTTATATTCCAAGTATGATTTTTTGGATAGTCCAGCTATAAATCTATTTTGTCATATTTTCAATTGAACAAAGTTTTCATTGAAAAAATTTCCACAAAAGTATATTCTTTTTAGATAGATTACTATGGAAATGGAGATATTTAAAATGTAAAGTGTAAAATTTTAAATCTAAAAGTGTCTTAATCATGCCATCCTATATACTCTATTCCTCTTCTGCTATTCGTTTCTTTAAATCTCGATTTACTGCAATACTGGCATTCAATTCAAAACCTACTAATAAGATAAAGGCATTTATCTGAATCCATATCATAATCACAATGATAGTACCAATTGAGCCATAGAACTTATTATAGGCCCCAAAATTGTCCACATAAAAGGAAAAAACTACGGAAGTCAAAATAGATAATATAGAAGCTAGGGTTGCTCCTGGTGTAAAAAACTTAAATTTTCGGTGCATCCCTGCACCATAGCGATATATTACTGAAATACTGGTGTAAAAAAGTGCTAAAATCACTAACCAACGAACAAAATAGATGCTATACTTTGTAAAAAAATCTAACTGAACAAAGTCTCCTATTATCGTGATTATCAAATTTCCCAAGATGATAAAGACCACTGAAACAATTAATAATAGCCCTAACTGTAAGGTTAACAAAATAGCAATTCCCCGCTTTTTAAGTCCATTCCGCTTTTTGAAAGTCGTTTCTAAATAGGATTTATCAAAACTGTGCATCAATGTCATCATTCCATTAGAAGCGAAAAAGAGCGCCAAAATAAAACCAAAAGATAATAAACCTATCCTTGGATTGGTGGTAATATCCTGGATAAACTCGTACAAACTTTTTCCGGCATCTCCAGGCAGTACATCTTGAATCTGTCGATTTAATACTTCATAATAATTCTGGTTTTCAGTGAAATAATGCAATAAGTAATCCTGAAACAACGGCAACAAAGTAAATAGCATGATAAGTGCTGGAAAAAGAGACAAGAAAAAACTAAACGCCATAGAATTGGCGCGTGTTGTCAAATCTCTCCGCTGACTTTCATTATAAATAAATACCGCTACATCGGAAATAGGGACTCTAAAAAAACCCGGAAAAGAATGCGTCTTTGCCCAACTAACAATGCTCAACACCAAAGGGTGCTTTAAGAAAAAATCTGTTATTTGTTGAGCTGTTGGGAACTTCATTTATTTGTTAGAGGTGATGAGAGAATGAGATGATGAGGTTTATAAGGTTGGTATCTTGGCACGCCTTATAAACCCTTATTAACCCTATTTACCTTATAACCTTATAACCTTGTTACCTTATTTACCTTCCCCCTCATAATACGGTTTAAGTTTCTCTAGTAAACTGTTTGGTACGCCTACTGTTTCGTTTGTTTTCATATCTACAAAACAAAGTTTGACACTACCACCATTCACTAATTCTCCATTTTCCTTATAAACTTCATGATTATAAGTAATGGTTTGGGTTGGTAATCTTCTAATTATGGTTTTTACCGTTAATAATTCATCGTAGAAAGCAGGTCGAACATAGCGCATATTCAAAGACATGACGGGCATCATTATTTTCTCCTTTTCTTCTAAATCCAAATACCTCACGCCTAAGTCTCGCATTGCTTCTACCCTACCGATTTCGTAATATTTGGGATAATGTCCATAATATAAATACCCCATCTTATCCGTTTCGGCATACCTCACTCTTACTTTTACTTCATGAACAAACATACTTTATATTTTTTATACTTTCTGTAAGTAATTGAATAGCTCGATTTGCCGCAAATTACCATAAAATGTAAAAATAATCCTGCTTCTCTATTCTTTCTTCCTTATTCGACCTATTTTGCAGTTTTTCTGATTAAAATTTAGTTGTCAATTCATTCTTTTATGCTTTTTCCTAAAATCACCTTAAACTGTAAAGGCACCCTAGTTAATTTAGAAGACCCCATTGTGATGGGTATTCTAAATTTGACGCCTGATTCTTTTTATGATGGTGGAAAATTAAAAAGCGACACTGCTATTTTGCAACAAGCGGAACGAATGTTGAAGGAGGGTGCTACAATATTGGATATTGGAGGAATGTCCTCTCGACCGGGTGCTAAAATTATTGATAGCAAGGAGGAATTAAACCGAACTATTGCACCTATTTCTTTGATTAGTAAAACTTTTCCAGATGCAATTATTTCTATTGATACAGTAAGGTCAATTGTAGCAAAAGAAGCAGTGGAGGCAGGTGCTAGTATCGTGAATGATATCTCTGCTGGAAAAATTGATGCAGAATTTTATCAAACAGTCGCCAATTTATCCGTACCTTATGTCCTCATGCACATGAAAGGAACACCAGAGACGATGCAATCCCAAACTGAGTATGAAGATATTTCTTTAGTAGTTTTAGATTTTTTCATCCAAGAAGTCGGTAAACTGAGGGAATTAGGTATTAAGGATATTATTTTAGACCCAGGTTTTGGTTTTGGGAAAACCATTGACCATAATTATCAACTTTTAAATAAAATTCATGCTTTCAGAATGCTTGATTTGCCTATTTTAGCAGGTATTTCTAGAAAGTCTATGATTTATAAATATTTAAATACTACACCTGAATTTGCGCTGAATGGTACTTCAGTTTTAAATATGGTTGCGCTACAACAAGGAGCTAAGATTTTAAGAGTCCATGATGTGAAGGAAGCCGTAGAAACTGTTAAGTTGTTTTTACAAGTAGCGCGAAATAAATAAGATTATGATTTTTTGATAGCATTCTTATTGAGAAAACGAATATTAAATGGCTTATCAATTAACGGAAGAGAATATTAAACATTCTACCCTTAGCTTCTTAAAAACCTATTATAAAAATAATAGTTCCAGAGGCTTTGGAGAAACGATTGCCACCTTGAATATGGAGGCTGGCAATGGTATTATTGCTGATGGATACATCAAATTTTCTGTTGACGAAGACCCCATATCTGAATTGTCTGGTAGAGAAGCAGAAGAAGCGCTGCTAGCTGAACAAAAAGACAAACCTCGCAAACAATCTACCTTTCTCGCCACTTTCGAAGCGACTTCACAAGCCACTGCCCCAGAAATTCAATATAGTGTTCAAAATAAATTACTGTTCGTAGATGCCCTAGCTATTGCTAGCATGGTCGCTGCTGCTTCCTATGGCTATAATTATATGAACGACCAATATACGGTTAATCAATTGGGCACTTTTAAATTCTTTGCTGGCTTTATTGGTGTTTTGGTAGCCACCCTGATTGCTTACATGTTGCTGTTTAGAAAGTTTTCTAGGTATCATCATATTCATGCCTTGGCTCAATTTAAACGATATCATGCGGACGAACAATGGGTTTCTTACGGCGAAGATGTTTTTGCCAATCCAAATAATAAATATTTGGTAGAACTCAAGAAACAATGTATTCGTCATGGCTTTGGTCTTATTTCCGTAGACCAAAATTTACAACCCAGTTTGGTGATGACACCTGCAAGGGACATGAAGAAAAATAACCATAGCAAAATCCAAAAATTTAAAGCGAATAAATTAAGAGACAATAAAGCCTTTAAATGGGCAGATGGTATCAAAATTCCTAATTTAAAATCTCCTATCGAAGCCTCTGATTATACGCGTTTTACTAAATCTTATTGGAAACAAGCTGCGGTTATCGCAGCGATGGGCATTGTAATTGGTGATATTTACTACGAAGAACAAAAAAATCCGAATATTATCTTTGCGGATGAAAAAGCTTATCAAAAAGAATTGGAAGAAAAAGCCAAAAACATTAAAAAAGAACCCGATGACTACCTAGTAGAAAATGAAGAGGGGGACCTAGTTTTGTATAGTGAATTGAAAAAAGAACCTCAGGAGACAAAAGCAATAATTCCTGAAAAGAAAAGAAAAACACCTACTCCTATAAAGACTCGACCTAAAACCTCCAAAAAAGATGCGCTTATTATCGCAACGGGTATGGACGAATATGTGAGCTATGATTGCAGACGATTGGCTGCTGTAAAAGGCACCAATTATTTAGTCCAAATTGCCACAGCCAATAGTAGTACAGATGCTATCAAAAAAGTAAAATCTTTTAATGAAAATGGATTTAGAGCAAACGCTGTGTGGCTTGGTTGCTTTTTAAATAAAAAAAATTACGTAGTCTATTTAGATGATATTTATAATAATAAAAATGCGGCAACACTTCGCCTTGAAAAATATCAAAAATTATTAATTGCTAAGAATCAAAATACAAAAACTGCTGTTTTAAGAGCCATTGAAGGAAAGTGACCTTATTTCTTCTGGCTTTAAAATCCGTGGGAATTTAAGCTCTTTTCAACCTGTTTTCCCACGGATTTATATGCTTTATCCTCTTTTTAATTCAAATTCAATGGGTAAACAAATGACTTGTGGGCAATCAAGTCCAAGTAAATAATCTTCTATCTCTCCTGTATCAATCCGCCCATATGGGGTCATATTATCTGTATTACTTAACCGAACTCTGAATCCTAACAAACTACCAGTTACTGCATCGACTGGGACGGTGATTTCCATAAAAGATGGAAAGACACCATCCTTATTATCTTTGAAATCTGCCACCATTTCCCCTGCATCAAAATCACCATCTCCATTCCAATCTATCCAGGCTTCCACATAGGCTGTATCCCCTGTCGTATTGGTAACGGATAAAGGTAATCTTATCGTACTCCCTGGAGAAATATCTAAAGTTGGAAAGATAACCACTCCATCCTCATCATCATTGCCATCTCCAGTATCATCTCCTTCAGCCAAATTATCTGGAGCGCCATCTAGCTCTGCATCTACGATGGCACCTAGCATTAATCCATCAATTATTATATGACTTGGTCCTCCATTGTCATGATTCGTTTCGTAGTCGTTAATACCCGTTGTCCCATCTCCTAAATCTGGTAAATCTCCATAATCAACTTGACAACAATCAAATGTCCGAACCGTAAATTCATGACCAGCAATAGAAGTAAATGAAGCTGCACATGTTAAGCCTTTGGCTGGACAAGAAATATCTCGGCTTGTTTTTACCACCAAAGAATAACACATTGCCGTAGAAGCTAATGCACAAATATCTGGCACTTTTGAAACTAAATTATAAGTCAAAATCATTAGGATACTAGAATCCACATCTATTCCAGCAGGGACATTTGAGCTAACCATTAAATTTCCATCTGCATCATAACTAATAGTTGGACTATTGAATTCAGGGTTAAGCGTAATTTCTGAAATTTGGAAATTTGTCGTATCAAACAGCGTTGTCAACTCTGAAGTTTCCATGCCTGTTGAAGTACCACTTGAGGTGCCATATCCACCAACATTGGTCAAAATAAAAGTATCGCTTACTATCTGTGTTTCTCCTAATCTAGCACATACCTCAATTGGAGAAATCGGTGCTGCAATTGAATAATCGTTTAACGAAGTCGAATTACCATTGTAATTAATTTGCAATACTCCTTGAGTACTTGCTTGTACTCCACAAAAATTTTCTCCAGATGCGATATAAGTAATATAGTCTTTTGAGCTAGTTGGACAAGCATTAAATTCAATATCAAATCTAACCCGATAATGGCTCAAATTAAATTCATCTGACCCAGGTAAACCACAAGCTGTATTAAAAGGATTAATATTAGACAAATCCAAATTTACTTCACTAGCAGTTGGTTGCGATACATCGCTTGATGGTATAGTATCCCAAGAGTAAATCGCTGCATTTGGAAATATATATTCTGCTGACTCAGCAACTAAACTTGCTCCAGCAGGTAAATCAAAAAGCACATTTCCTTTATACAAATTGCCTAATCGAATATTTCGTACTTCTACTTCTACCGTCTGGATATCGCAAAGACCTACTACATTAATTTCTGCAACAGGCATGTTGGCTATTTGCGGATTTTGGGCTTGATATTGTGCGGAAGTTTGTTGTATCGTTGCCGACCCTAAATTAGGCGCTAATGGACTTGGATAATCACATCCAAAATCTACATAAACATTAAAATTACCCCCACAGGTATTGGTGTTGCCATATACTCTGACCTTTCGTATCTCTCCTGATTTAATGGTTCCAAGTTTTGCAAAAATACTACTCGCTCCGTAAGTACTCACATCATTTGAATCTATTGGGTCTGAATAAATATTGTCTCCATCATCGACCCATACCATTGTAATATCTGAATTAGATTCGGCTGCTAAATACGTATATCCAGCATCATATGCAGTATTGTTTTGTATTTGAAAGTCGAAAAATGATGGCTCACAAGACCCACCATCTGCTGGTGTCAAAATCGGCGATAGTGGCGTTAAAGTCAATTGAGGTTTTGCCTCTGAAATAGTAGCAGAATCTGTCAAAATTACCGCAATACCAGTATCGTCCCGCCCATAAATTTTTATAGGAAATCTATATTGGGTAGGAATAGCCGTCCCTGTCTTTTCAATTGTATAACAGAGTTGATAAGCTACTTTATTACCTGCACAATCATCCGCTCTAGGAAAGTCTCCTCCTGTTGAATTGGTAAACGCAATATGCCCAGTACTAGCTGAAGCAGCTACATCCACTGAATTCAAATCTCCACAACCTTGATTGTATTTCCAATTGAATGTGCCAGGTGTCACCCCGTATTCTGATGGCAAATCAATCACGATGGAGTCTATTTTTAGCGGTACCCGCACTTCTCCTCCTCCGAAGAAATCTCCTTCATTGCTTTTGAGAAAGATATCGTGGTTAACTTTCAAATTACAGTCTCCACTATAAACACTATTAGGATTGCTTATGGATGGTTCCTTTGTAGTCGTTAAGTGAGTGGTACCCCCTGTACCACAAGGCCCATTATAAGAAGAATTATGATTGTAATGGTAACTTCCTGGATGACTCAAATAATCTCCTAAATGACGGGAGTAGCCCACGACGCCAAATGAATTGGTATTATCCCAAGGAAAATCCTCATTCATCTGCCATTTAACTTTTACTTCATAGTAAAAATTGTCATCCCCTGTATTGCCCGTCCATCCACCTCTTGCTAATGCCTTTCCAATATTAAGATAATAAGTCTCAGAAATTTTGTCATCTGCAACATTCATATATCTTAAATAATGAATGTTATTATAATCTAAGTCTCTCCAGAATTTGTTTTGTATTGGGCAAGTTCCACTCACATGCCAACTTGTTGGAGAATTATTACAATACCATACCGGGTCTCCATATTCTGTGTCCCCATAATCATGCTCTGTAGAATTAAAACTATTCTGCATCGTTGCACTTCCTGATGAACCATTTGGAGCAAAATCACTCAAAATAATAGGTACCTCTGTTATTTTTGCCCCAATAGTTCCTTTCTTTAATGGGTCTGCATCTGGTGTACGTTCATATACACACACCGTACTATAAGTTGGTAAAAAAGTCCATATCGTATTGGTCCCATTCCAACCAACAGGCTTAGTATATTTTAAAGCAAATTCGGTCCGAAGGTCTAAATGAGGACTCCCTTGTGCTGAATAAAAACCATTGGGTTCATGATTTTGGTCACCTGTAATGTAAAATCCATTTCTTAAGACGACTGTGTCGCCTGTCCATGACCTTGACGAATCAATATCTGTTATTTGTGCCGTTTCGTCTACACCAGTATACCCTCTAGGAGACTCCCGATAAGTAGACAATTCTTGTATATAACATGGCTTTGTACCACAGCCTGTATTGTAGGTATAGACAAAAGGTTTTTTACAGCCTACATCAAAGGAACAAGCTTCCGAACCATCGGAACATAGCGATTGATTAACTTTCACTATTAAAGTCCAAGTATCGCCTACGTTATTATCTTGTCTAATATCACACCCATAATAGGTTTGGTCATACCAGAGCGTATCCGTAGTTTCATCAAATAATGCCGTCAATTCCGCTGCGGTTAAAGCAACAACATACATAGAATCATTATCTGGAACAGCTCCTGTACTGTTGTCTCCCAATAATACAGGCGTATTAGTTGGAGCAACTCCATTCAATAAAATGGTAGTTGGGTCTAATTCCATACGATTCATATAAGCAATCCGCAACTCACCGGTAGCATTGGTAAAATCCATATTATGCTGCTTATATTGAAACTGGAATTTTGCCGTTCTAATCGCAGAATCGCCTACGCCTAATGTACCATAATCTATTTCTTCCATCTGTTCAATGGCTTGCACTTGCTCAAAACCAAAACGGTGCAATTGGGTAGAGGTTCGACCTGCTAAGGTTCGACAAAAATCTGTAAAAGTATTAACAGAAGCCAATTTGTAATCCAGCTGTGCTCCACAAGCAAGATTACAAGGAATTGTATAATCAAAAGAAATTTCTGTTTCAGCGCCAATCATCATATCATCAAAAAATCCATCCATATCCAAATCTTCTATACCTACTCCAGCTCCATCAGGGTCTGTTGTCATTTTATCTTTTAATAAAATAGTAGTAGAAGTGGCTGCTAAGCCATCTGGTGTTAAATTCTCCATTGGCACCGTCATTCCATTCATTTGGATATTACTTAATATCATTAAGCCACTTCCAAAGGAAATACTCAAATCAACGTCATAAGCATTACCAACTGGTGTGCCACTACCCGTTCCATTATTTTTCACCTTAAATACCCCATGCTTATCTGGACAACCATCAGCATCCTCTATCGACACTAAGGTTCCGTCCAATTTTGGTGTACCTGCTGCTTGGGTGATGGTCGAATAAAGAGTATCCGGTATGATACAAACAGGTTCATTCTCCCCACAAGAAAGTTCAGGCCATCGTTTAGTTGCAAAAGTCGCACATTCATTTGTAGCAACAGTATAATGGTCAAACCGAATTCGTTCATCGGGTGACAGTATACCGTCAGGTCCTAAATTAGCCCCTGTTAATAAAAAGGTGACTAGATTATGTTCTGCATCATATTCTTCCGAAGAAAGCTTAGAAGCATATCCCCCAGTATAATCATAAGCGCCCGCAGTACTGACTGGATAAACTCTAATAGAACCATCTCCGTGAACTTTTGGCACTACTATTTTATAGGTTACCTCTTTCTGATTTCCATATCCCGTATTTCGTATCCAGGAAATAACCCTAAATGAGGTACCGAAAGCTGGAGAAGGATTACCATAAGTAGTCTGGTCATATAAAGTATGCGTTAAAGAAACGGCTCCAACGTTCATAGGGACAGAAGAAACCGACTCTGATGCTAGTGGATATCCCGCTGGATAATCTATAGTTGCATGTAATTGAGGTAATGGACTAATAGAGGTGATTTCACAACTTGGTCGTACGACAAAACAAATTTCAGTCGTACTACCAAATGCAGGCATTGGTAAAGTTACCGTCAAGATATCATCTACATAAGACGTTTGAACCGCACCAGCTGGATTTGAAAAAACAGACCCCGGAAGCACATTTAATAAATCCGCATTTGGTAAATTTATTTGCACCGTAGCGTCTCCATAGCTCGCATTCTTTAATCCTTCCAAGTTTCTTATTTGAAGGCAAATAGTGTCTAAGTTACATGCTGTTAGAATAGAAGGCGTTTCAAATTCAGATTGTACTTGTGCAAAACAGCTATTGGGTGCATCATAAGCAGCCATTAAGGTATTTGTACAAGCCACATCCGAAGCAAAAACCGCGGTAACATCTATATCTTGTAGTCCATTCGAAGCCAATCCTGTTAAGGTGATAGTTTGTGGACTACCTGTTTGGGCTACCGAAATTGCTCCTCCATTTGAGGTGGTCACATCAATATTCCCCGCAACTGGGTCGATATAGGTTACGACCACATCTAAAGAATAAGTATTGGTTCCTGAATTACAACTGGAAGGCGTGGCTGAGTTGATGGATATCATACAAGGAGGCCTGCTCTTATTTTTTTTTGTGAATAGCCCTTTCTCTTCATTTTCAATATTAAAAATATTAGAAAGGTTATTACTTATTTCTTGAGGTTTATCAAAACTCCAAGAGAAGCTATTTAGTATTAAATAAATAGCGCAAAGCCCTATAATAGTGTTTACTCTCATTTCCTTTTTTGATTTCTGTGACAATTTTGAGGCATTAAAAACAGATAAGGTTGTTGTAAAACCATATCTTTTTTTAATAGTAGTAGTTGAAAACTAAATGGGATAAAATATAATAGCAGAAATAAGCAGGGGAAGAAATAAAGGGAGTAGATTTAAAAAGAGAGGTAATTATTTACTTATTAAGGGGCCTAAAACAATTGTTTATCCTTTAAGTGTTTACTTTACTTGCAAGTTAGGCTACTTAATACTCTCTTTTGTACATTTTTTTCTATAATTGTGACAACCAATTAAGAATGACCATATAAGGTTTCTCCAATTTTGTATATTAAAAATTCTTAAATAAAAGGTGGTAGGCAAAATTGAAAATTGTCAAAATAAAGGAAGCCTCCATTCTATAAAAAACTATCCCTCCAATATTAGGGGTGAAAGAAAAATAAAGTGTACAACTTGCAATTGTTTTAGTCCTCAAAAATATTGACTATAAGGAAACTTTTGGAGGGCTAAAGCAATTGCTCAAAAAAGTTGTACACTTTATTTTTGCCCCACTACTTATTCATAAGAACATTACAAATTATTCCCTATCTTCGTCCCTAGTTTTTCTGCATTTTCTTAATTTCTTTAATGCTACCCTATCTTAAATATTATTTTTCTGCCTTGAATAAATACAAGGTGCATTCGCCTTTTGTCTTCGAATTTTTAAATGAAGTTCTGGAAGATGACCGTTTTTATCATTCTTTTGGAGTCATCGAAAATTATAGAAGAAACCTATTGGGAAATCCTGCAAAAATTAATGTTGATGGGAATAATCTTACTATCAATCAACTCACTAAAACCAAGAGTATTCCCTATAAAATAGGCGAACTATTATTTAAAACAGTTCACCTTTATAAGCCAAACACTATTCTATCAGTTGGTGCAAACCTTGGTATCGCTGGGCTTTATCAAGCTATGCCTAACTCTAAAGCAAAATTGGTGAATCTGGAATCTTCTATTCCAATTGCTAAAAAAACCACTTCTTTTTTAAAACAGCTAGGAATTAAAAATATCCAAGTGACGACTGGAGACATCCCCAAAATTTTGCCAACAACTTTAAAAAAATTAACTTCTATTGACCAATTCTACTTTAATGATTTTTGGGGTCCCCAAACAACCTTAAAGTATTTTGAAACTTGTTCCTCCTATTTTAATCCAACTACAATTTTTGTATTTCGGGAGCCTTACAAATCAAAGGAACATCTGGATTTTTGGCAAAACATTAAAGCGCATAAAAATGTAAAATTAAGTATTGATTTATATGACTTAGGCTTTCTATTTTTTCGGTCGGAACAAAAGGAAGTCGCTCATTATCAACTCATTGAATACTGGAAAAAACCTTGGGTGGTCTTTTAAAAATAAGAGCAAAGTAACCCAATAACTAAAATAAATATATTGAATAGTATCACTAATACCACCAAAGCAGGCATTCTTTCCTTATTCCTTTGTCTAGCATTTGCCATGCTTACTTTAAAACTATTTAGTCCTCCTAAAGCAGTACCTGCAACTGCTCCTGTTGAATCCTTTTCAGCAGAAAGGGCTATGCAACATCTAAAGGTGATTGCAAAAGAACCACATAGCTTAGGAACGGTAGCTAATGAAAAAGTCATTAATTATTTAGTTCAAGAACTAAAAACGCTTGGTTTAGAGGTTACTATTCAAGATACGCTAATTAGTCGTAGCAATGCAACAAAAACATCCACTAGAATTAGTCGAGTTCAAAATATTATAGGTAAACTCAAAGGAACCAATAATTCAAAGGCGGTACTTTTAATGGCGCACCATGATTCGCAACCTAATACACCTGGTGCTGCAGATGATGGTTCTGGTGTGGTTTCGATTTTGGAAAGTGTGCGTGCGATTAAAGCCAATGGTCCTTTACAAAATGATTTAATCGTATTAATTACAGATGCAGAGGAAATTGGATTGATGGGTGCAAAAGCGTTTGTTGATTTCCATCCAATGCTTCAGGAAGTTGGCTTGTTAATCAATTTAGAAGCTCGAGGCAATTATGGCGTAAGTATGAGTTTTGAGATGAACCCCGAAAATGGTTGGATAGTCCGAGAATTTGCCAAAGCCGCGCCCTTCCCTTTTGCCAATTCTATGGCCTACGAAGTATATAAGATAATGCCTAATGATACAGACTTTTCGATGTTTAGAGATACTAAAATTTCGGGTATTAACTCTGCTACGGTTGAAGGTTTAGTGCATTACCACAGCATGACGGATACGCCAGAAAATATTAGCCAAGATTTGTTACAACATCATGGAAGTAATATGCTAGGTATGGCTCAACATTTTGGCAACCTTAATTTAGCACAAACCAAAGCACCCGATGTAAATTTCTTTAATCCAATTGGTTCTAGTTTAATTATTTACCCTGCTAAATATGATATGGCATTAATGCTGCTGACTATTTTACTATTTATTGCCACAGTGGTTATTGGCATCCGAAAAAAGCAGGTTGACTTAGTGCCTTTATTGGTCGGTACAGGTTATTTTTTAGTTGTATTGACCATTGCAGGTATTGGAAGTTTTTTATTACAACAAGCTATTCTCAAAATTCATCCTCATTATACGGCGTATTATGCCAACAGCTTTTATAATGTAGACTATTATTTTATAGCTTTTACTGGTTTTGCGGGATTAATATTTACGGCAATTTATGGTTACCAAATCAAGTTAGGCGCCCTATCTCTAAGTCTTGGAGGTGTATTAATGTTAGTTATGGCAATGTTCGGCTTGACCTTGAGTTTGCCTACTGGAACCTATGTTTTGTATTATCCTTTAATCATCTATTTGATGGTACAATTATTACTTCTATTCCTTAATCTCACACCAGAAAACAAACCTTATCCATTTGCCATTGGACAACTTGTTGCACTTCTTCCGGCATTGGGCTTGTGGTCACAAACGGCTTATCTTTTATACGAGACTTTTGGCTTAAGTCTGGCAATTATTGCCCCCGTCTTACTTTGTTCCTTTTTATTTGTTTTAATAATTCCATTAATTAGCATGATAAGCAGTTGGAACAAAAGTGTGCTAAATATTTTTGCTGCTTTGACCTTCTGCTTTGGAATGATTGGCGGATACTTTACTTCTAATTACACGCAAGAACAACCATTGCAAACCCATCTAATCTATGGGCTAGATGCAGATACAAAAAAAGCCGTTTGGGCAACAAATAAATCTTTTAAAAATAACTGGGTTTCTAGTTTAATTACTTCCAGAGAAACAGCAGCGCTAAATGGTATTTATCCAACTCAAAATTGGCAGGTTTGGCAATCCCCTGCTCCTTTAAAAGCTATTTCACCTTCCACAATTACACCAATACTAGACACTTTATCAGCTGATAACGAATATACTAAGACCTACCATATTCAATTTTCTACCTTAGTCAATAGCATGGAATTTTTCTTTGAAAATGGAAGTAATATTTCAGCTATAAAAATCAATGAGTTTGAACTAGAGGTATCGCCTTCTCCAAAAAATGACCATATTTATTTTAATTTCTTTGCCCCCCCTAGAGAAGGATTTAAATTGACTTTAAGTACTAAAAATGAACAACAAAAAATCCGAGTGGTTGACCGAATTATTGGTTTGCCAACTGATTTATATCCTAGTCCAATGCCTGAAAATATGATTCATGGTCCTGGTTCTAAAAGCAATGTCATTTTAGTAAAAAAAGCTTATGAGTTTTAAGCTCCTTTAAAAAATAATAAATGGCTAAGAAGGAAAATTTTCAAACTTTTTTTAAAATAAATATTACTACCTAAAGATTTAATTTAAAAAAATGGTTAAATAGGTAACCCATTAACAATCCATTGCCTTACAAAAAGATATAAATCTAAAATATTTTTCATATGACTAACATTAGCATTCCTATCAGCACACCTTCAATATAAATTACTGATAATCAATAGTCTCTATACTTACATTTTTATTATATTATTTTAAAAATTTACTTTTTGGCTGAAATTTTGTAAGTAATCATATATAATGAGAAAACACTCTAGGCTTACCTAACAACGATGTATTCCATTCTAGAAACCTTATCACCTCCTAACAATCTTATCTGCTAGGAATCAAAAAAAATTGCTAAAGGACATCCTGAAGTAAGGGAGTAGGAAATTATAAACTACCCATTTTACTCGTTTTTTTTCCTTTATACTACGTTGAAAATACTCGCCATAGCAAAGGCTATGTCTGCGTTTTTCGCCTTGTCTAAAGAAAAAATAACTTCTTAAAATTTGGGTAGCTTATCTATTACCTACTCCCTAAACCAAAACTATTTTGACATGGAAAAACCGTTAATACAAAACGGTTGATTCAAACTGCAATTAATTTTTGCAGGTCATTATGTTTTGTGTTACTTCTATTTTTATGATTAGTACTTATTCTAATCGAAAAAGTAGACAATATTGAATCACACTGTAGTGCTAATTTATTTAACTGCACCTACAGTTGACTTATTTTATTGGATTTAACGATGACACCATGAGTTTTAAAAACTTACACACCTCCGGTATGACCATTTCATTTTCCAATGCCCCTTCATTTAAGGTGCTATTCTTTCTATTGTTTTGTTTTACACTGAACACCTCATTTGCACAAGATTGTGATAATCTTACAGATGGCGGTACTATTAGTGGAGATGAAGCTGGCTGCAACAATCCAACTTTTGACCCCAGTACGATAACTAGTACTGCGCCAGCAACTGGTGGAACAGGAGACATCCAATATATGTGGATGAAAACTACAGGCGACCCAAATTCTCCTTTTAATACTTGGCAAATTATTCCAGGTGCTACAGGTGAATCTCATGACCCTACCCCCATTACTCAAACTACATATTATGGACGATGCTCCAGAAGAAGTAGTTGTACTGAATACATTGGGGAGACAAATTTTGTGACCAAAACGATAAGTTGCTGTAACTTTAATTCTGCAATAACTCCTTTGGCGGCTACTATTTGTCCGAAAGAAACATTGGCTATGTCTGTCTCCGCTACGGGAACAGGCTTATCTTATTTATGGGAAGCCTCTGGTGGTAGTTTTGATAATGCCACTATTGCTAATCCAAATTATACGATGATGATGCCGGGGACTTATACCATTAAGGTGACTATCTCTAGCACAGATTGTACAGAAATGATTGAAACAACGGTCACCGTTGATAATTCATTAACTACAACAATTTCAGCAGACCATGATTATATAGAGGTCAATGAAAACCTACCATTAAATAGCACCGTAAGTGATGCAAATGTTACTTATTTGTGGACCGCTACTGGTGGTACTTTTAATGATAATACTATTGCCAATCCAACCTATTCTAATCCTAGTATAGGTAATTATCAAATTTTCTTAGCTGTTAGTAATACCATTGGTTGTACCGCTGTTGATACCTTTGATATCGGCGTTGGTTCATGTGTATTGGTAATATCAGGAACGACAACGGAAGCCAGTTGTACTGGAAATGATGGCACCATTACTATTACACCTTCTGGTGCCGCTGGTACCGTAAATTACCAATGGAGTCAAGCAAGTATTGGTAATACTGCTACCCCAACTGGTTTGGCTGCAGGTTCTTACACGGTTACAGCTACAGATGGAGCTGGTTGTACGGCAAACACTACAGTTACCATAACTGGTTCTGGTAGTAATATAGTTGTTACACCAACGGTAACTGCTGCCAGTTGTGGAGAAAGTAATGGAACTATTTCTTTAAATATTACAGGTGGAGCTACACCTTATACCCTTCAATGGGATAATGAATTAGGCAATAACCCTAACCAAACTGGTTTAGCTGCGGGTAATTATAATGTTTCTGTCAGTGATGCGAATGGATGTAGTACTGCTACTTCTGTTATCGTAAGTGAAGTTAGCGGCATTTCGATTATGGTTATTTCAACTCCCATGTCTTGTATATTTGCAAATGATGCAACTGCTGCTGCCATGGTAGCAGGCGCAACGGGTGCTGTTTCTTATGCTTGGTCAAGTAACTTGGGTAACAGTGCTATGGTTACTGGATTACCTGCTGGAACTTATACGGTCACCGCTACGGATGAAGCAGGATGTTCTGCAACGGAATCGATAACTATTGCATCTCCTGCGGTATTGACTGCTGAAACGACGATCACTAGCTCTGGTTGCGGAAGTACGGTAGGTTCAGCTACCGTTATTCCTACTGGTGGTACTGCACCTTATACCTATTTATGGAGCGATGTGAATAATCAAACGTCTCAAACGGCAAATGACCTTTCTCCTGGTACCTATTCCGTTACTGTAACTGATTTAGGAGGTTGCACCGTAACTAGTACTGCTACTATCAGTGCTGATTTAGGATTAATGGTCACATTGGCTACCACCAATGCACTTTGTAATGGCGAAAATAGTGGAAGTATTACTGCTAATGTAGCAAATGGTACTGAACCATTCACTTATACATGGAATAATTCATTACCCAACTTACCTGGTTTTACTGGTTTATCACAAGGTACTTATCGGGTGACTGTAACAGATGCAAATGGCTGTTTCGGTATTGCCGAGGCTAAAGTCCATAGCGCAGACGCTCTATTAGTTACACCTGTTACCGAAGATGCTAGTTGTGATGGAGATGATGGTCGAGTTAGGTTGGATGTAAGTGGAGGGACACCAGCATATTCTTATGCTTGGGGTGCTCCTTTAAATAATTTCACGAATATTGCGACTGGTTTAGCTCCAGGTGCTTATGAGTTCACGGTAACGGATGCAAATGGCTGTTCTTCAGCGGATGTTATTATTATTGGTCAAACAACAGGTTGTACAGATACTTGTTTAGTAACTGGTGGTCTGATTAGTACCATGGATAATACAACTATCTGTGCTGGTGACGGATTAGCAGACTTTATAGCAGTTAACCTTTCTGGAAATACAGGAGAAAATACTCAGTGGGTGGTTACAGATGAAGCTTTAAACATCTTAGAATTACCTACTTCTAATTTATTCAATTTTGATGGGGCTGGTTTTGGAACATGTCTAATTTGGAGTGTTTCTTATACCGATGCTATTGGCGGTTTAGTGGTTGGTCAAAATGCGGCAAACCTAACTGGTTGTAGAGAATTATCAAACTCTATTAGAGTGGTTCGACAAGATTGTTCGCCTGTTGATACTTGTAATGTAACTCCAAGTACGATTGCTACAAATGACCCTACGGTATTCTGTGTAGGAGATGGGAGTTCAGACAGTGTAAGTATTAATTTGACTGTTGGAAATGGAGATTTTTCAAGATTTATAATCACAGATACGACTGCTACTATTATAGCTATTTCTTCGGAAACTATTTATGATTTTGAAACGACAGCTCCAGGCATCTGCCTTTTATGGAATATCACTTATAATGATGGCTTGAATGGCTTGACCATTGGTAATCAAATCAATGCTATCGATGGTTGTTTTAGACTATCAAACGCTTTGACTATTATCAGACAAGATTGTCAACCAAACCCTTGTTCCGCTTTTGAAGGTAGTGTTTCTATTAATAATCCAGCAGGTGCATCTATCTGTGCTAAAGCGGAGGTTAGTTTGTCAACTACGCCAAGTAATGCTGGTTATACTTATAGTTGGACTGCGACTGGTGGTACCTTTGATAATGCAACTAGTCCAACCCCAACCTATTCGATGATGATGCCAGGGACTTACAGTATTATTGCTACGATTATGGATGGAACCTGTGTAACTACAGATACAACAGACATCACGATTCTTTCTGGTCCAGAGGTTATTTTGATTGCCACAGATAATACTTGTGGTGGAGAAAATATTGCAACAATTACCTCAACTGCAACTGGTGGCCAAGCTCCTTATACCTATATCTGGAGTAATGGAAGTACGACTGCTGACTTAACAAACTTAGCTGCTGGAACCTATAATTTGACGGTGACGGATGCGAATGGCTGTACAGTAACTAGCGCTGCTAGTATTTCGGATAGTGGAGTAATTTCCGTTGCTATCGCTACGCCTAATACGGTTTGTGGTGGCTCAAATACAGGTACGCTTAGTGCTACTATTACTGGAGGACAAGCTCCATTTACTTATAATTGGAGTAACGGTGGTACGACCCCAACCCTAACTAACTTAGCTGCTGGAACTTATAATTTAACCATCACTGATGTGAATGGTTGTGCTGCTTCTACAACAGCAACAATTCTTGAGGCTACTGATTTTTCTGTCAATATCATTAGCAATAATAGAACAGTTTGTCCAGGCGAATCCGTCAGTTTGGGTATAGCTCCTGCTAATCCAAACCTTACTTATACATGGACTGCAACTGGAGGTTCTTTTGATGATGCCAATAGTTCTTCTCCTAGTTATACTATGATGACACCGGGTGCTTATGATATTACAGTAGTCGCATCAAATGGAACTTGTACTGCTACGAGTACTACTACTATTACCATTTTACAAGGGATTAATCTATCGGCTACTTTGAGTGATGTAGTTTGTGCAGGTGATAATAACGGAGCTATTTCTATTACTGCTTCCTCTGCACATGAACCACTTACCTATAATTGGGACAACGGCATTGGAAATATTTCAAGTCCAACGGGTCTAGCTCCTGGTAGTTATAATGTTACTATTACCGACACTACAAATTGTAGTGTAACCCAATCTTTTACCATTGGTGTAACTAGTAATTTAAGCCTCGATTTAACTTCTGCTAATTTAAATTGTAATGGTGCTAATAATGGTAGTATCACCGCAAATGCTACGGGTGGTGTTGCCCCAATTACTTATACTTGGAGCAATGGTGGTGCAAATACTGCTACTCAAAGTAATCTAGCGGCTGGTACTTATAGTGTGACTGCTACGGATGCCATGGGTTGTACTCAAGAACAATCAATTGTCCTTACAGAACCTACACCAATTTTTGTAACTATTGTAAATTCAGCTCAAGGGCAAATCCTTTGTCCAGGGACAAGTGTGAATTTAACAGCAACTCCAAATGATACTAATCTTACCTATAATTGGACAGCGACTGGTGGCAACTTTGATGATGCGAATATTGCCACACCAGTTTATACGATGATGATGCCAGGTAATTACGATATTACAGTAATCGTTTCAGATGGTACTTGTTCGTATTCAGCTACCACTAACGTTATTATAGGAACTGGAATCGACTATACGGTTAACAAAACGGATATTAGTTGCCCAGGAGAAACGGACGGAAGTATTTCATTAATTATCAACAGTGGTGCAGCACCTATTACCTACGCTTGGGATGGTGGAATTGGCAACAATCCGAACCCAACAGGTTTAGCTGCTGGTACTTATAATTTAACCTTGACGGATGCAAATAATTGTCAAGCAACAACTAGTGTAACTATTGCTGCTCCTAACCCTATAGACATTGCTTTAGATGGCACTGATATTCTTTGTAGTGGAGATGCGAATGGAGCGGTCAACGCTTTAGTTGTTGGTGGTGCGAATCCATTAGCTTTAACTTGGAGCAATGGTGCTAATAGTACAGGTATTGATAACCTGACCGCTGGCACTTATAGTCTTTCAGTTACGGATGCGAATGGATGTACAGCAGTTGACTCTGTTACCATAACTGAAAGTCCAGCACTTAATTTAGCAGCAGCAGGAACTAATATTGGTTGTTTAGACGGAGGAAATGCTTATGTTACTGCTACAGGTGGAACTGGTCCTTATACTTATTTATGGAATGATGGCGCAGCTCAAACAGCAGATACCGCAGTCAACTTAGTGGCTGGTGATTATTCAGTCACCGTAACGGATGCGAATGGCTGTCAAGCTACTACCACTGTTTCTATTCAAGCAACAGCAGGCATTTCTTGTTCGATAGTTGTAATAAATGATATTGAAACGCTCAACGGCACGGAAGGTGAATTAGGCGTAACCGTAACTGGCGGGAGTGGTAATTATACGTATAGCTGGAATAATGGCGGAACGAATTCTACCATTACTAATTTAAGCACCAATACGTTTGCCGTTACGATTACGGATGAAACAGGTTGTAGCTGTATCGACAGTCTGACTTTATTAAATCCTGCACTTCTTGGAAATTTTGTTTTCATAGATACGGATTCAAGTGGAACGCAAGATACTGGAGAACCTGGCGTTGAAGGGGTGACTTTACAATTGACTGGAACCACTACTTATGGGGATATGATTGTAAGAACTACCCAAACTGATGAAAATGGTTTCTACCAATTTTCAGTTCCTCCAGGTGATTATAAAGTGACGGTCGTTGATGCATTTGGCTATACTTTTACTAGCGCTAATACTGGTGGAGATGATGCGATTGATAGTGACTTTGACCCTGCAATGGGTATGAGTCAGGTAGTTACTTTAGGGCCAAATGAATCAAATTTAACTATTGACTTGGGACTATTAGTCAGCGATGGTTGTAAAAATGTTTTATTGGGTGGTGCTATACAAAGTGATGAAACGCTTTGTAGCTCAGATGCTGACCCTGCCATAATCACCAACTTGTCCTTTCCAACTGGTGGAATGGGGCAATTGGAATACTTATGGTTAAAGAGTGATATTACAATGGAGTATTATCCTGGTCATCCAGCTTGGACGGAAATTCCAAATTCTAACAGTCCAGACTATGACCCAGGGGTGATTACTAAAACCACTTACTTTATTAGATGTACTCGTCGGTCAGGTTGTGATAGCTACCCTGGGGAGAGTAATATCGTTACTAAAACAGTTATTGATTGTTTTTCCGACCCTGCAGCTGAAAACCTTAGAACGACTATCGTAGATGGACACATTGCTTTGGAATGGGAAGGTAAAATTCCTTATAAAAACGGTCATTTCATTATTGAGAAAAGTGAAAATGGTACTGATTTTAAGGTTTGTGGAACAATGGAAAGTCCAATCTCTGAGACTATGGAAGCATTCCACTTTATGGATGATGCACCTAGTTTTGGTGACAACTACTACAGAATTAAAACATTAGTCCCATCTATGCCTATCAACTTTTCTAATATTGCTATGGCAAAGTTGAAGCAAAATGCTAACCAAAGAGTCATGATTTACCCTAATCCTGTACAACAACAGGCAACGATTCATTTCTTAGAAGAATTGGATGAACTGGCTCACGTGCAAATAGTTAGTGGATATGGTCAGATTGTTAAAACATTTGAAATTGATACCGCCAATAAAAGACATCAAGTAGACCTTAGTGATTTGCCAAGTGGTATGTATTATTTGAAATTTAGTAATCGAGCACTTAAGCGATTTGGACATAAAATTTATAAAATAGAAGAATAAAACTTTTTATAAAATTTCCTAAAATTAAACGGGCTGATTGGTTACCAATCAGCCCGTTTTTTGTTTAACAAAACTTATTTACACTAAAAATTACACCTTTTCCGCTCTACACAAATTCATCTTCATCTGCAATAGACTGCTGCGTTTCTTGGGCCGTCGTTGGTATAGGTTGACGCTTCCCTAACTTCCTACTTGAAATAAAGGATAATAAAATTATAGCTCATTTATTACAGAAAAGGAACAAAAGCTATTTCACCTTTGTAATATGAATCTCTACTCGTCTATTTTTTTCTTGTGCTAATGCATTTATTGTTTGCTTTGCTGGACGAGTACCTCCAAATCCTTTAGTAGCTAATCTAGCGCTATCAATTCCTTTGTCCATTAAATACCTTTTAATGGCAAACGCTCTTGCTTCGGATAAAGCAAATAGGTCTTTAGCTTCTCCTATATTCTCTGTGTGCCCTTCAATTTTAATGTGGATTTTTTTATTTTCTTTTAATAAGTTGGTCAAATAATCTAGGGAGGGATAGGAAGTTTCCAAAAGTACCGACTCCGTTTGTCGGAAATAAATAGGGTCTAACTTTATTTCAACGTTTTCTGAAATTGGAGTCATTTCGATAACGATATGCTGGGTAGGTTGGTATTTCCCTTTTTTTACACTTAACAGCTTTTTTGAAGCAATAAAATCTTTTAATTCTGCAGTTATTTTATACGTTTCTCCCTGTGCCATCCTAAATTCAAATGAACCATCTTTAGAATTAAAAAACCTCAGATAATGCCCCAGTTCTGTTGGTCCATAAAACATTTTAGCTGCAATGGCTTGCTTGGTATGCGCATTAATTATTTTTCCTTTGACTATTACTTCTTCTTTTTTGGGAGTCGCTACTTTGACCCGATAAATATCGGAAGACCCTGCTCGATTTGACGTAAAATATAAATAACCTGTACGGTCATTGAAAAAAGGTTGAGAATCATCACGATTGGAATTGATAGGAGCTATAAATCTACGAGGCACGGTCCAATCTGTCCAATTATCACTATTCCTTCTTGACCTGTATATATCTCGCCCGCCCATTGCGTTTGTACGGTTAGATGAAAAATAAATGGTCTTTTTATCTTCTGAAATTGTTGGGGTATCTTCCGAAAATTTGGAATTAATATTTGTTCCTAAGTTCATCGGCTCTGTCCAACCTCCTACTCCATTTTTAAAAGAAACATATAAATCATTGCGCCCATATCCCTTTTCTCGTTCTAGTGATATGATTAATACTTCACCATCGGGACTCATTGTGATATTGACATTGCTTCCTTTTGTGTAATAATTTTCAATCTGTAAAGGCTCTGGAAACATCCATTCATTCCCTTGTTTTTTGATAATAGAAAAGCCCTCATCCATGCCTCCACCGGGTAAAAATTGATTGATTACTAAAAAGGAATTATCGTCTGGTGTCAAAGCGCAAATACTATTGGGTAAGGCATTATTCAAGGGTGGACCAGGATGCGTTAAAGATTGAAATTCATTATTTTTAAAACTCGCAATCCAGACATCTTGATTATAAGCCGAGCTTGTTGCATTACGCACTACTTGACCTGAAATTCTTGAATATATTTTGGCTAAATAATTATCATATTGTTTGGCGGAAAGCGATAGAAAAAGATTCTTGCCTTCTACCTCTAAGGTCTTGTCAAAGTCAGGATGACCAACTCTAGTAAAATAAATGGTCTGTCCATCATAGGATACAATTGGGGCAATCTCATCATAGGTAGCCGAATTTATCTCAGCTGGCAATTTTTCCAGGATGAGCTTATATTGACCAAAAACCATAACTGTTTGACACCAAAAAAATAGTAAAATGCTAGTCCTAATACACATAATTTGTAGTTTCCGAAAGTGCTTAATGTACTGATAGGATTTACTTAGGTTAGTCATTTGTACGGAGGGAATACTCTAAAGTAAGGAATTTTGAAAAGAAAAAAAAATTGTGAACTAATTTTTAGGTAAGCGCTTGTCTAAACTAAACTTAGTTTCCCAAAAATTCATCCACCCAACTCCTAAACAATTCCGTATCTATCCCCATTTTCAAACTGGCAATTCCATTTTTGACAGTCTCTGCACCCATTCGTTCTACTCTAGCTTCCATCAAGGTTCTATTATATACTTTAGTAAATTCCGGATGCCCTTGAATGCTCATCATTCGGTCACCAACTTGTAGGATAGCATTGGGACAGGCCTCATTACCTGCCAACCGAACTGCTCCTTTGGGCAACTTCAACACTTGGTCTTGACACATCATCAAAAAATTCACTTTTGTCTTGGCCGGACGCATCCATTTTTTGAGGCGAAGCACCCTAAATTGATGGACACCTACACACCAACCTGCTTTTGACTTAGCAACTTTTCCACCTAATGCTTCTGCCATTAGCTGATGCCCAAAACAAAAACCTATAAAATAGCCATTCTCCTCATAAATTGCTTTAATAAAAGCCTTTGTCTGCTTTATCCAATCTAAATCTTCATACACCGAATGGGAAGAACCTGTCGCCATAAAACAATCACATTCTGCTACACTTTTAGGCAATTCTCCTTTAAAAGCTTGGTATAATTTAAAAGTATAATCAGGAAATAATGCCTGAAACATATCTGGATAATCCTTAAATTCCGCTCGATATTCTGGTCTAACCTCGTCGCACACTAATAATCCTATGGTCATTTTATTGTTCTTTGATAATAAATTTCTTGTTCAAAACACTAATTTTCCTAAACCTATAATTTTTACTAAATAAACTGTTTTACCGAAAAATTAGGAATTAGTTTTTCAATTACTCATTTTAAACCATAAAAAACTAACTGCCAAAATACCAAAATATATCAAAGCCAACATCGGGTTGTAAATCGTCATCGCCACAAAAGAAACACTCGCTATCACCAATGCAATAATCGGCGCTATCGGATATAAAGGCACTTTAAAAGGCCGTTTCAAATTCGGTTCTTTTTTGCGTAAAGCCAACATGGAAACCATCGATATGATATATAAACTTAATGCCCCAAAACAAGCAATGGTTATAATTTCTCCCGTCTTTCCTGTAAATAAGGCTATGATTCCTATCACCATATTAAAAATTAAAGCTTTGGCAGGTGTTTGAAACTTAGCATTTACATCCCCTAAAAACCTGGGAACATATCCGACTTTGCCAAACTCATACGTAGACCGACCCGCCGCTAAAATGATTCCATGAAAAGAAGCAACTAATCCAAAAAGCCCTAAATAAGTGACCAATTTATAGAGTATATGGTCTTCTCCATATGCGCTGGACAATGCCAATGGAAGTGGAGAATCAGACGCATTTCCATCTGCATCATAAACAATAGCTTCCCAACCATCTATCCCTACGGAAGTCGAAAAGGTCAGTATACATAACATCACCAAAGTCAAAATGGCTGAGCCAAATCCAATCAAAATATTACGTTGAGGATTGACCGTCTCTTCTGCAACGTTAGCCACGCCTTCTATGGCTAGAAAAAACCAAATGGCGAATGGGATAGCAGCAAATGCGCCTGACCAACCATGCGGTAAAGCATTTTTTGTTAGATTTTCGAATTCAAAATGAGGTGTCGCTGCTCCGGCAAAAATCAGTAACTCAGCTACAGCTATAATCGTAATGATTAGTTCAAAAGAAGCTGCAGCTTTGACTCCGTATATATTTAGTCCTGTAAAAATCAGGTACGCCACTAAAGCAATAGGTATTATTGATAAAGAGGGCATCAAATTATTAAGGTAAGCACCAATGGCAATAGCAATGGCGGGAGGCGCAAAAATAAACTCTATATTTTGTGCCATTCCCCCTAAAAACCCCCAGTTTTTCCCTAAGCCTCTTAACGCGTAATCAAATGCTCCCCCTGCTTTTGGAATCGCACAAGCCAATTCGGTATAACTAAAAGTAAAGGTCAAATACATAATGATGATGAAAAATGTGGCTACGGCAAGCCCTAAAGTCCCTCCTTTTTCTAATCCAAGATTCCAACCAAAATACATACCTGAAATGACATAGCCGACACCTAAACCCCATAACATAAGGGGACCTAAGGTTCTTTTTAAAGCTTGTGGTTGATTGTTCGTTGTTGACATTGATGATGCGTTTGTAGAATAAAAAAGTAAGGTAAGAAATTTAAATTATAACTTTCAATAACGCTGAGCGGCTTTTAAATAGATATAAATATAGTCAGTTTTTGTTGTAGGTTAAACGATTATTAATGACCTATTGTTAGAACTCGGATAAAAAACTGGTATATATCCCTTGGCAATCATCTGTTGGCAAAAGACAAGTAAGTGTTTTAAGTTTTTTGATTTTACTAAATCAAAGGTAAGTTCTATATTAAAACATAGAAATGGAAGGTGTTTTTTCTTAAATTTTATTCTACTGTATTAGGTTGGTTTAACCTAATTATTTTGTACTAATGGAACTTTTTTTCTTCTAAGTTGTTCTATATTTGTTCATGGGATTATAATTTGTTGTAAGCAGCCTAAGGTTTTCAGAATCTTAGGCTGCTCTTTTTTATATTAAAAAATTTGTAAAAGTTATACCATAAGCCCTTTAATTTTCGTACCTTCACACTAAGTTTTAATAACCCTTTACCCCCACCACTTGCAGTTCCCACTTACTTATTATTAATATTTCGATTCCCATCACACCAATTACCTGATTATCAAACTAATTTATATTTTAAAAATCACAAATCATTTCACATGTTTTGTTCTTTTTAAATTTAGTATACAGTGGACTCGAACACAAATTAACCGCTCCCCCCTAGGTTAAGCAATAAGACTAAAAACAAAAACTAATGACAAATCACTTTGCCGTTGTGAAATGGTGGGGAATACTTCTGCTATTTTTCTCCTTCCCGTTCTCAACCTTTTCTCAGATAACTGTTGATAATTTTATCGGGGTGAACACGCGTGGACAAGACCCTATTAATAGATTAGAAGCAGCGGGTACCATCCGTGAATTTCATCCTTGGGTCTTTAATGAAGGCTTTCCAAATAATGGTGGTTCACCTGCATACCCTAATAATCTTTATCGTTGGAATCCTAATTATATTGACTTTATTCAGTATGATGATTACTATTCGGAGATAAGTAATCTTGGTATCACCATTAGTCCTGTTACTATAAGGAGTACACCGCAAGTGACCAACCCTTTTCTTAGTCAAACAGACCCTAATGCAGAAACGGCACTAAATACGGTCCCAATTATTGGTGGTACGGACCCGCTAATGCCTAGTTCTTATATTGCTCATGCGGCCTACTTATATCAATATGCTGCTCGATATGGCAATACGGTATTTACACCCGGACGGGAAAATACGCTTATCGCTCCTCGATTAGCTTCAAATGAACTTCCAATTACTGGTTTAGGGGCAATTGAATATTTAGAAAACTGGAATGAGCCAGACCAATTCGGTATTTTTTCTCCTGAAGTTTATGCCGCCATGCTAAGTGCTGATTATGATGGACATGGTCAAACCTTAGGCTTAGTAGTTGACCCAGACAACGCCAACCAGATGATTAGTACGGTCGGCATCAAAAATGCTGACCCAAATATGAAAGTGGTGTTAGCAGGATTAGAAGACGCCAATCTAGACTATATTAGAAGTATTGTCGATTGGTCGGTTACGAATAGACCAGCTGGCGCTCCCCTTCCTTTTGATGTCATCAATATACACCAATATTTGGGCAATGACCCAATATTTACGCAATCAACTAGTGGTGTTAGTCCCGAAGAAGGTGGACTTCGCGCTATTTTAGAACCGTTTGTTGCTTACAGAGATTCTTTAATGCCTAGTGTAGAATTATGGTTGTCTGAATTTGGATATGATACGAATAATAATTCTTTTATTAGTGTGCCGACTATTGGAAATTTTACCCAATATCAAGTTCAAGGACAGTGGATTATTCGGTCCTATTTAGAAACTATTGCGGCAGGATTTGATAGGGCAATGGTTTTTGATTTAAGAGATGCTTGTACGGGACCGTTTTGCACGGTTTTTACAAGTACTGGTTTATTAGAAACTCAGGCTAATGGCTTTAAACCTAAAGATTCTTGGTATTATGTTTCTACCATGAAAAACGTCATGGAAGACATGGTTTTTGATGCAGATTTGACGACTTGTACGGACTTTAGCTGTCCTAGAGTTTACCGATTCACCGACCCAAATATTCCAGGCAAAAGAATTTATGCCGTTTGGAGTCCAACTTCAGATGGGACTTCTTATAATTTTAACCTTGATTTGGAAGGAGCTAGTGCTGGTACTTTAGTAGAATTAGCTACACCAAGTATCAATGGTATTAGTTCTCCTCTAACAGGTACAAATCCGACAATTCCAGTAAGCGAAAGTCCTGTTTTTGTAATTGTAGGGGATAATTTTTCTTCGGGTGTTGGTTGTACTTCTAACTTATCTGTTTCTGACCAGACTTGTGGTAGTTTAAAAGTGAATTGGGATGCTACTAATGGGGTCTCAAAATTCCAATTATGGTATATGGAAGGAAATCAAACCGTAACTGATTTTTCTTTGGCAAATGCCACCTTAGTATCGGATGATATAGATGCAAATTTACTGACTTATACCGTAGCAGGCTTACCTGTCAATATGCCGATTACCTTCTTCCTCATTCCTGAAGGAGTTGGTGTGGATATCAATAATCCAAATGCACCTCCTATTTGTTCGATTACAACCATGACTTTAGATGCATCGAATACTTGTAAAATCCCATTGGACCCAAGTATGATTTTTGACCCTTTTGTCAATTTGCAAAATGCTACGAACTTAGTGGATGAACAAGCCACTTTAGACCCGTTTTGTCAACCCAATGTGAATCCTTCTACTTTCTGGGGTTTTGATTTTCCAGCAGATGGGTCAGTTACGCAGGAGCGGCTTAGTTTGGACTTAGGTGCTTTTTATGATATTGACATTTTAGCCCTTTTTGATGGCGCTGGTATCGGAGCATTAACTATCCAACGAGCAGATTCTCCCAATGGCCCTTGGACAGATATCACTACTTATCCAACTATCAGCACAGATGAATGGCGGTATTTCACGGATGTATTTCCTGCTAATCAAGCTGTGAGGTTTTTGAGGTTTATTGCTAGTGAAGATGATGGTGTACAAATAGGAGAATTAGTCTTGTGTGGTACTCCTGCAGCTGCAAACCCTAATATTGTACCGGGAACAGTAGCTGCTGCTGTTGTATCAGATAATTCTTGTAATTCTGTAAGTATTGACATTACGGCTCCTTTTGACCGAGATATTGCCCATTATAGGGTGGAATATGGAGGAAATTCGCAAATTCTCCCTTATACAGGTGATACTCAAACACTATTTGTAGAAGATTTACCGGAAGGAACAAATTTTAACTTTTCTATCATCACGGTGGATAATGGCGGCTTAACTTCTCCCCCATTTTCCATATCAAGCAATACTTTTCCATCGGCTGACTGTCAGATGAATTGTAATCCAAATTGTTCTACCCAATTATGTTTAGTCCCCAGTTGGATTACGGATTTAACTCCTATTAAGCCGAATGATTACGACCCTACTCGTTTGGTGGACGAACAAGCAACTGCGCCAGTTTGCGGGAATAATACCAATCCTACCACAGAGTGGGGGTTTGAATTTGACCCTTTTGATGGGCTTCCTCCCGTAATTGCAAGACTTGATTTACAAAAAGAATATAACTTAGATAGTATTTTCTTATTTGATGGGAATGCAGCAGGTACGTTTTTAGTGGATTATTTAGATGAAAATGGAATGTGGCAACCGCTCATAAATCACTTCACTAATCCATTCAATGAGTGGATATTATTTGAACATCCAGATGTACATGCTAGATATTTGCGGTTGACCAAGACGGATAACAATGCAAATATTAACGAAATTGTTATTCATGCTAGTCCTTTTATAGAGGTGGACCCACCTTCAGGAGATATTTCTGATTTCGCCCCTGATGTGGTAAATTGTAATGATGCAAATATTAGTTGGACCTTACCCACCAATTCAAATATCAACCAGCTAAAATTAGTCGTCACGACCACCAATAGTTTAGTAGAAACTTTACTTCCTGCTAATACTAGTTTTTATACCTTAAATAATTTATTGCCAGGTACGGTTTATGAAGTTTTTCTCTTTGCAGAAAATTCAGGAACTGCTCCTACTGACCTTGAAGTAATTACTTTTCAAACACCTAGTAATGGAGATTGTAATAATAATCCGTCTCCTGGAAGTGTTTCTAATTTTAGCCTTATTCAAATAGATTGCGAAGAGGTAACGTTGAGTTGGGATGCACCAGTAAATCAAAATATTGCCTACTATAAATTAACTGCTCAGCCTGGTAATATAGCACTTACATTTGCCCCTTGTAGGGCACCTATTGCTTTTGAGGTCAACAATTTACAACCAAGTACTAATTATCAGTTTAACTTATCCGTTTTTGATTTTGATAATAACGAATCTACTGTGCAAACCATTTCGGGTACGACGCTAGCGGCTAATCAATGCGGTAATAATAATGGTAACGCTAATTGTGACCCTAGTTGTCCGACTTATATTTGTGTAGAAACTGCTTGGATTAATGAAATAACTGACTCAGAAAATTTAGAGGCTTTCAGATTATTTGATGAAGCTAATTTAGGGAATCCTGTTTGTGGAGAATTAGGTATTCCTACTAGTAGATGGGGAGAGGAATATACGCCTGGTTTAGGCTTTCCTCCTATCATTAGCGTCGTCGATTTGCAACAACCTTATAATTTAGATGCTGTTTACATTTACGATATTGAAAGCGCTGGTACGTTTAAAGTAGAATATCAAGATGCTAATGGAAATTGGATACTCATACTTGAACATTATACTGAATTTTATAATAGATGGATTCCTGCTACCAATTTAAATATCGTAGCTCAAAATTTACGCTTTACTAAAGTACAAAATTCAGCAAAAATTGGAGAAGTAGCGATTTTTGGGACCCCTGTTTCGAATTAAACCTAGAGAAAGCTTGTCTAAAGTTTAGACCTGTTAGATTATGGAAATCTAACAGGTCTTGGCTATTACTAAGCTAACAAATCCAAAAACTTATTTACCACTTTTAAACCCTCGCCCTAGACATTCCTCCATCCAATCCGATTACTTGTCCTGTCATCCAACCTGTTTTATTGGATAGTAAGAAAGCACCCATTTCCGCAATCTCTTCAGCCTCTCCTACCCGCTTTAATGGATGCCGCTGCCCCGATGCTTCTTTCTTTTCGGGAGTTGCCAAAAGGCGACCTGCTAATGGGGTATCAGTCAAAGAAGGCGCTATACAATTTACTCGTACATTTGGTGCCCACTCTGCGGATAAAGAGCGGGTTAATCCTTCAATAGCGCCTTTAGCCGCAGCAATGGAAGCATGAAAAGGCATTCCATGTTGGACCGCTACCGTGCTAAATAAAACAACACTTCCATTACCCGATTTCTTTAATCCTTTAAAGCAAGCTTTGAGCGTTTTTACGGCTCCTAATACATTGATATTAAAGTCCGCTTGAAACTGTTCTGGCTTTAAAGACCGAAATGGCTTTAGCACAATACTGCCAGGACAATAGGCCACACCGTGAATTTCTGTTGGCAAAATATCTGAGGAAATTTCATCCGTTAAAATATCTAATGGCTGATGTTGAACATTTGATAAACCATCCAAAGCTGTTCCTGTTCTGGATAAAACCAGTACATTTCCTCCTGCTGCACTTATTAATTTGACCAAAGCCAAACCGATACCAGAACTACCGCCTACGATTACATAATTATTTCCCTGCATTTCTTAATTCGTCTATTTTCGTTAAGATATTTTCAGATTCTTCAATCATTACTGCGTAAGCTCTTAAATCTCCTGAACGTTGGACATCCCGTGCTTTGGACATCAATTGCTCGTACTCCTTTTCCAGTTTTTTAATGGGGTCTTTTTTAAATAAACCAAACATATTTTTTAAATTTTTAGGTTGAAATTGATTCTAATCGAAGACTAAACAAGTCGTTGGAGGAAAGGTTTATTTTTTAATGGTGAGTGGTAAATTGTGAGTGGTAAGTGTAGGAAAACCGTAGGTAAAACTTGTTTTAAAACTTAGAATAGGTCTTTAAAGATTAGGATAGCTATTTATTCGGCTAATAAAACTCAGCTTCGACTCAGTCGTAATATCTCTTTTGTATTTTTAGTAATCTTAAATCGCTCATCCGAACGATGACCGACCACCCACACAATCTCCCCTTCTGATTCTAGCACTAATACAGCTTCTTTATCAAAAAGAGACAATTTTTCATCTCTCAAATATTCGCTTACTTTTTTACTTTTTCCCTTCATGCCCAAAGGCTGAAATCTATCTCCTTCTTTCCATTTTCGAACAATAAAGGGTAATTTTACTTTCGCTAAATCAACCAATGCAATTGCTTTTCCTTGGTTTAGATTAACAGGTAGCTCTTTTAAAATAGTGGCAGATAATGCTCCTTTTGGCAAGTTAATCGTGTCGGGTAACATTTCTATTTTTACCCAAATGGCTTGCGTATGCTTCTTTCTTTTTATCAATAGTTCCTTTCTCCCTACTAAAATATGATGGGTCTTGGAATAGAATTGGGCGCCAACATTGTCGATGGCTCGAAAAATCTGGTCTACATGGTCTGAATTAAAACCATACTTGTAAATAATTTCAAATAGAACGGTTGATTTAGCGACTGCACTTTTTAAGGCAACCATATTAACTTTCACTACATCGGCCTCCTCCGTTATCATTTTTTGATGCTGCTCTTTTACAGCCCATAAAAATAGCGCTTCAGTCTCTTTTAATTGTTTTAAAGTTTTGGAAAAGGTATGTTCTAAAGAAGGATTTATCTCCTTTAAAGGGGGGATGACTTTATGTCTAATCAAATTTCGGTTGTGTTCTAAAGATTGATTGCTGGCATCTTCTCGAAAGGGTATTTTTTCAGCAATTGCATAGCTAACTATCTTATCGCGAGAGGCAAAAGATAGTGGCCGAATCGTCTTATCGTTTTTAACTGGAATGCCATGCAAGCCTCTAATCCCCGTACCTTTTGCCAAATTATACAGTAATGTTTCTAAGGAATCATTCAAATGATGACCTGTTGCAAGAAATTGATAATCAAATGTTTGCATTAATTCGGCAAACCATTGATAGCGTAATTCTCTTGCCATTAGCTCCGTAGACTTCTGCTGTTTTCCACTCTCTTCTTTTGTCTTGAACTGAATCACATGAAATGGAACGCCCCATTCTCTTGCTTGTTTTTTGACCAACTGTTCATCTGCATCGGAAGCCTCCCCCCGCAATTGAAAATTACAATGGGCAATCCCAAACTTAAATCCTGCTGCATGGAATAAACTAGCCATTACCATAGAATCTACACCTCCACTTATGGCGAGTAAGATTTTATCTTCTGGTGAAAATAAAGCGGTTTGTTCAATATAATCTTGGAATGCTACTAACATCAAAAATTGTCTAGTTTTTCTATTTACAGAAAGCTTATCGAAAGTGCCAAAGTTAATAAATATTGACTTGGATGCAAATCGAATTTAAGGTTACTAAATTAGACGGCATTATTCTTTAAAAGGAACGATTTATTCCTTTTTATTTGTTAGCCTATTTAAATTTATTCAAATAAACGGGTTTTTTCCCTTTAGCTTAGATAAATTTGCAGCTCAATAAAGAAAAGCATAATACAAATCATAAAAATTACACAATGGATTTTTTAGAAGAA
>CALJVJ010000404.1 GCA_937974625.1 uncultured Saprospiraceae bacterium | reverse complement strand
AAAGCTAAAGTAGAATCTTGGTATAAGGAAGCCGAGAATGTTTGGCGAATTTCTAATGCAACGGATTTGGATGCGACCATCTATTTACATTCTTTAGATATAGACATAAGTTTAGCGGATATTTATTATTTGGTTGATTTTGAAGAGGTAAAGCCTACTAATTAATAAACGCTACATTCCCCCACTAAATATCCCCAAAATTTCCATGCCGCCCCTTCCCTGAAGCAAAGCGTTTGGCACCAATAAGCGTTTCATTAGAATTAATCGTCTCCATTCCTTTTACAAATTCATTGGATAATGCTTGGTCTAATGGTAAATTCCATTGTTCGTAGGCACTTAATCGGTCGTTTCGCATACATAGCTGTGGGAAGGCACAGAGTTGGGTAGCTAAAGTTTTTGCTGCTGCCAATACTTCTCCTGCTTCCACTACCCTATTGGCTAATCCTATTTGAAATGCTTCGTCCGCTTTCACTGGTCGCCCCGTTAGGATTAAATCCATTGCTCTACTCATGCCGATTAATCGAGGTAATCGAATCGTACCGCCATCAATTAAAGGGACACCCCATCTTCGACAAAAAATGCCCATAATTGCCGTAGTTTCCATCACTCGCATATCACACCAAAGGGCCAATTCCATTCCTCCCGCCACGGCGTAGCCTGAGATGGCTGCTATGACGGGTTTGGATAACATCATTCTTGATGGACCCATTGGTCCGTCGCCTTCAGGTTCGGTTCTATTTCCATTTCCTGCGGCTACTGCTTTGAGGTCTGCGCCTGCACAAAAGGTGCCACCGAGTCCGCCTAAGATGGCAACGTAGCTTTCTTCGTCTTGGTCAAAAGCTCGGAAGGCATCAGCTAGTTCTTGAGCGGTCTCGCCATCTACCGCATTTTTTACTTCGGGACGATTGATAAGGATGGTGGTGATATGGGCTTCTTTTTGGACGGTGATGTTTTTCATGTTACCTATGTTGGGTCCCTCCGGGGGAATTTATTATTTTTTTCGTATGACTAATAGACCATCTCTTATCGGCAACAGCACATTTTCTACTCGGTCGTCTTGTTGTATTTTTTTGTTAAAATCATCTAACCTTCTGGTGGCTTTGTCTAACTTCTTTTCGGCGACTTTTCCACTCCAAAGGACATTATCAGCTAAGAGTATGCCACCAGGTTTGACCTTATCAATAACTAAATCAAAATGTGCGGCGTAGTCTTTTTTACCTCCATCTATGAATACAAAATCAAAGGGATGTGGTAAGTTTGGAACGATGTCTTTGGCATCTCCGAGATAAGGTTTTATTTTTTGACCAACTTTAGATAATTGAAAATATTTGTTGCTGATGTAGGCTATTTCTTCGTTGACTTCGATGGTGTAAAGCATACTATCTGATGGCAAACCATTCGCTATACAAATAGACGCATAGCCTGTAAATGTGCCAATTTCTAATGCTATTTTGGGTTGAATTAATTGACACAACATTGTCAACAATTGTCCTTGCAGATGCCCGCTTGCCATTTGTGGAGCTAAGGTCTTGAGGTAAGTTTCTCTTTCTAATTGATAGAGTAACTCGGATTGGGGCGTGGTGTGTGCCTCGCAATATACGTCTATCTTATTTTTGGAATCGTCTATTTTTGCTATCAAAATCTTTTGCTTTTAATCCATTTTTGATGAAAAAATAAATTGCAACTTAGCAATTAGCAACTAGTTTTTCATTGTTTGCAAAAGTATCTTAAAAATTCGGTAGTGACTTAAAAGTCTGAAGACTTTTGTACGGGACAGACTAACCCCGATAGCTATAGAGGGTACTACCTGTTACTTTCCACTATATTGAATACCTACATTTTCTAATAATTTGGTTACTCTTACTTCTGTTCGACGGTTATATTGGTGTTCATCATCGGAGCATTTTACGCCGTTTTCACAATGATTTCTAATAGCGACTTCGCCCATTCCTCTGGCGGTAATTCTAGCATCTGAGATACCTTTCATCGCTAAATAATCTTTTGCGGCAAAGGCTCTTTCTCTGGAAAGTGCCCGATTATATTTGGCATCTCCCCTAGCATCAGTGTGGGCTGTTAATTCTACTTCCATACTCGGATATTGCTCCATCAAGGTCACCAAAGCATCTAGTTCTTCTGCTGCGCCTGCACGTATCGCTGATTTATTAAAATCATAGTAAATATTTTCTAAAACGATGGTTGCACCTTCTTTCAAATTGTCGGAAGAAATATTTAAAGAGGTCTCAAAAGCTTGTAAGCGGATGTCTTTATAAATAGCTGATTGGTTGAGATTTTTAGTAGAAATACTCGTAATAGCACTACTAAATCCTTCTTTTTCTACTCGAATACCATACTCACATTCTCTTGGTAAGCAATATTCGTATAAACCATTGGGATTGGTCATTATTGTTTCCGAAATATTATCACAATCGGATTCGATTAAAATTTTAGCATTAGGGATAACGACTCCTGTTCTTTCATTGCGAACAATACCGCTGAGGGTGATGCACTGCTTAGAAGACAAGGGTATTTTTACCAACATGGGTTCCATTTGTCCCGTTGTCGAATACCGCAACTCTTTACTGGCATACCCTTCTTTTATTACTAAAAATAAATAATCCTGATTGGTGGCTAATTGGGTTTTAATCAACCCTTGCTCATCGGTATAAAAATGAGGTTGACCCAATTCATCTTTCATCACAAACCGAACTTCCATTTCATCTGGACTGCCCGCTTTTGCTTCTAAGACCACTTCATATAAATCTTCTTTACCATAAAGGCCACTTTTATTTTTTTCAAAAACATAAACGCCTGCATTCGGAATTAACGTTCCATTTAACTCCTCCACGACCGTAATTTTAGCCATCGCATCGGTCGGCGTGGCTGCTGCAAATAAACCATTCGGCGCATCAAATAAATAAATATCGTCTTGCCCAATTCCGTCAATTCTTGCAGAGGTAAAATAACCTTGGGTGCCTGTCGGATTTAATATTAAACTAAAATCTGCTTGCTCAGAATTAAACGGTGTCCCTAAATGTAGGAGTTCACTTACTTCTTTTTCCAAACTATTCACCGCATAAATATCATAACCACCTAACCCAGGATGTCCTTCCGAGGAGAAAAACAACATACCTGATTCATGGATAAATGGAAAGGCTTCATTTTTATTGGTATTTACCGTTGGGCCCATATTGACTGGTTCTTGCCATTCTTCGCCCATTTTTTCTACGTAATAAATATCTGTTCCTCCATATCCTCCTGGTCGATTAGACGCAAAATATAGTTTTGTTCCATCTGCTACCAAAGTTGGATGCATGGTATAATATTCATTACTATTAAAAGGTAAAGCTTTCTTATGCTCCCAATCATCTCCTCCTTTGGTGGCTTCGTAAATTTTATTAGTGAACTTCCCTTTACTATTTTTCATCTCGCTATTACTTGTGAAGTAAAGGAGGTCTTCTCTAAAATTGAAAGCGACAGGCCCTTCGTGAGTAGAAGAATTGACCTTAGCCGAAAAAGGCTGCGGATTACTAGGCATTCCTTTTCCATCTAATTCTGCATAGAATAATTCAAAAAATGGTACGCCAATATTTCCGTCTATCTTCGTGCCGACCAAATCTGCGGTCACATAGACAATTCCATTTTGATAGTAAGTTGGAGAAAATTCTAATTTTTTTGAATTTATTCGGAAGGTGTTTTGGACCGTTACATCTGTATGGGCAACCTCTTTTGTATTGACTTTGGCTATCAAAGAAGTGGAAGGTTCTTGTGCTAAAAGATATTGTCCTAATAGGAAAAGGGTTAAAAGTAAACTTACCTTTTTCATGGGCTTTGTTTGAGTGTTCTGTTGGGATAAAATAGGTAATCCTAGTTTGCAATAATTTAGAAGAATCTTGGATTCAAATAATCTCCTTCTACTTCTTCATCGTTCGATTTTTTACGCTTAAAACAATATCTAACCATCGCTTCTATACTACCACTACTATAGTCTCGAATCTCTGAAACAGTCACATCATAAGCGATACCAAACAGTAAGTTTTGATTGATTTGTGTACTAAATAAAATATCTATGGATTCTGCTGGTACCCCTCGCGTCGAACCTCCTACTCTATAACTAGCACCGACCATGTACTTACTCATAAAAATAGCACTGACATTCAAATCTACATCTAAAGGAGTATTCGCTGCATACTTTACTAGTGCTTGTGGTTGTATTTGTACCTTATCATTCACATCAAAAACATAGCCTCCCATTAGATAAAAATGACGAATTGACTCGGAAATAATCGTCGCATCTTCCGAAAAATCAATATTATTTTCTAGTAATCGCGGCACTGAAAAACCTAAGTATAGTTTGTCTTCTTTATAATAAACACCCGCTCCAAAGTTGGGGGTCAATTTATTTTGCATACCGACAGGAATACTCGCATCTGTCACCATTGCTTGGGTAGATATCAACCGCTCATCGTTATAGTCTGCATTAAAGGAACGAATACTCCCTTGTAGTCCGATTCCAATATTACCTTTCCCCACAGGCACTCTATAGGCATAGGATAAATCTGCATTATAATTGGTCGAAATCCCAATTGTACTTCTAGCTACATTTAGCCCAATTCCTATTCGGTTATCAGGTAAAGCTGCATCTATATTGAACACTTGTGATTCAGGAGCACCTTCCAACCCTAACCATTGGCTACGAACTATCGCTGTGGCACAAATCGCATCTAAACTACCTGCATAGGCTGGATTATAACTCAATTTATTATACATAAACTGCGTATAATGCGCATCTTGCTGCGCGACAACTACCGTTGACAACAGCGCGAATAATGAAAAAAGTAAAAATTTCCTCATGATTTTTTATTTTATATAGGGCAACTCTTGTGGTTGCCCAACTCAGAACAATCCTTATGGTTACCTTAGGCAACCAAAAGGGTTTCCCCTATCTTTCTATAATCAAAAAGCCTGCTGTTGGCTCTGTATTTCTATCAAAAGCGATGACGTAGTAATAAGTACCTGCGGGTACATCTTCTCCGTTATACGTACCTCTCCAATTATTGGTATAGGGTGCAGAACGATATATTTCATCTCCCCATTGATTGAATATAATGACTTCGTTCCCAGGAAAATTTCCCGTTTCTATACAAGGTATCATAAATACATCATTCACCCCATCATTATTTGGCGTCATAATCGTCGGTACAATACAACTCGCATCTTCTCCAATTTTCAACTCCACTTGCGCCGTCGAACAATCACTTGCACATGTAGGATTACACAATTCGTAAGTAAAGAAATCTGACCCAACAAAATTTTGATTGGCTACATAATTAACTTGTCCATTGGCATCCATTTCTGCCGTTCCGTTCATTGGGGCCGATAGTATGGATATTTCATAATCTGGTGAAAATATCTGGTCATTCTCCGTGACGTTTAATAAGGAACCACTACTAAATCCAATGTCATAAATATCATCAATTGCTTCGGGCATTGCTTCATAAAAAACGATAATTTCATCGGACGAGAAATCTGTACAAGCACCTGACTGTAAACTCCATACTAGTGTATTCATACCTTCGCTTAAATTACTGACCTCTGTTGTTGCATTATTGGGCGTTGCGATGATAATATCTGGATTAGGACTCGACCAATTACCCGTCAAACCATTAGGTATGGTATTCGCTGTAATAACGGCATCGCCATTACAAGCAATTAATTCATCATCCGCAATCATAGCGATATCATCTGGGATGCCATATACTTTGACCTTCATAGTATCCGTTCCTGAACAAATACCTTGGTCATCTATAACTGTCCAATAAAAAGTATATTCATTATAAGGATTGCCTGGTTCTATCGTAGATACTGTTGTATTCGAAATACCAGCATCATCTATACTGACCCCCAATGCTGCTTGACTGCTTGGCTGACTCCATTGCCCATTAAATCCTGCTGGTACAGGGTTAGCACAGAGGTTAACCGTATTACCTTCACAGGCTTCTATTACTGGACTACAGACTTTAGCTACGGCCCCTGCTACACCAACTTCAACAATTAATCTAGTTGCAGAATATTCTCCGCAAACACCATTCGACAAGCGCCAAAAGAAAGTGTAAGTACTACCTGGTAACAATCCACTCAGACTGGTTTCTGGTGAATTAGGATTATCAATAATGACATTGGCATCGTCTGTCGTCCAAGTACCGATGCCCTGAGAAGGCGCTAAGGCACAAATGACTGCATTGTCTAAATCACATATCGTCATATCTCCTGCACATAATTGAGCTAGCTCATTTGGTATGTCCGCTATTGTTACTTCCGTTATATTCGAATTAGCCGACTCACAGCCATTTAAAGTTTGGGTCGCATAATATTGGTAAACACCTCCCGGCAGATTAATCCCATCTATGATTTGTGACTTAAAGGTATTTGGCCCCGCCACTAAATTTCCTGTTGCTACATCATACCAGCGATACTCGACACCTGCTGGTGAATTTTCTTCATCTATAAATAAAATAATATCCTGTGTATTGGCTAAACATATATCTCCACTGTTATTGGCAATTGGGGCATTTGGCACCTCGTTGACTGTAATAACCAGCGGTTCTGATTTTGGAGAAGTACAATTATTAGATAATATTTGAACGGTATACCCTCCATTATTTACTATCTCCGCTGAAGCTGCCACTACAATATTTGGTGTTGACGTCGTTGCGGTAAAGTTTGGTCCTTCCCATAGATAGGTCGCATCTGGAACAGCAGTCGTGACCAAGGTTATCGCATCTCCTGTACAGAAATTTGTCGATGTGTTAATCGTTGGTTGAGATAAGGGCGTGCTCACACTGATAGCCATCGTGGCCGTACCTACCGATGGACAGTCTCCATTAAAAACTTGTAAGGTAACCACTCCATTTAATGCGGTCGTAACAGAATCTAATACCAAAACAGGTGATTGAGTCACCGTATCCATTATGGAGGTAATTTGCCATCTGTATTCTGCCGAAATATCAGGATATTCTGTCGCGGCTAATCTTAATGTTTGACCTTCACAAAGGTCCGTTTCATTAACGGTTATCACAGGATTTGGTACTGGTATATCTACAGTTTCTACTATTGTTGAAACTGGGTCAGATTGACATCCTGCACTGGTATTTACGACTAACGTATAGGTGCCATTTACTGCTGATGCAATTGCATTTGGAAGCAATAACATACTGTCTGGCATAGGTGCCATCATATTGCCATCAGGTGTTGTCCAAGAAAAGGTATAAGTCCCATCATTGGCAGGGAAAACATCTGCAATGAGTCGAATATCTGTATCTTTTGGTACAATACAAGGGTCTGCATCTCCTGAATCAAATAAAGTAGTAATCACTGGTGTCATCTGCACATCAACTGGTAATACTTTTTTGGTCACACAGCCATTGACAGAAGTAATGGTCAAGGTGTATTCAGATTGAACGGGTACTTCTGGGCTTGCGCCAAAATAAACAGTGCCTGCTGCATCTGTCCATTCATAACCAGCACCTGCAATAATTGGATTAACATTTAATTGAATCATTCGACCATCACATGCTGCGCCTTCGAAAAAAGGTGTTCCATTAGGTTTTGCTTCAATTTGTACGGCTACTGCATCCGAAGGCATAGAGGTACAATTGAATGCTTCCACCATCACTGTCCACATTCCTTCATCCGTCAATTTCGATGTATCTATTCTTAATTCGGGGGACGTGGTCGTGAAACTTGCAAAAGTGGTCGTGTTTGTCCAAATATAAGTATTGGCATTGAGCACATCTGTTTTTAAAACCAATTCACTGCCTTCGCAAATAATAGCTCCGGATTCATTGGCTATCCCTGGTTGTTCTGGGCTTTTTGTTATATTCACTACTGTAAATGCTTCTTCGGAAACACAACCGTTTTTACTAACAGTCAAGGTATATACGCCCTCATCTGCTTCCGTTGTATTTTCAATAGGAGCGGGTGTTGGCAAGTTAGAAGTAAACCCTGGTCCAACCCAACTGTAAGTACAAGTTTGGTCAGTCAAAGGAGAGGAAAGTAAGATACTTTCTCCCTCACAAATATTAATAATAGGCGTTCCTGTTATCGCGGTCGGTACTTCAAAAGCAGTAACCGAAACTATTTCTGACCCTAAGGAAGTACAATCATCACACTGTACTACTAAATAATAAGAGTGACTACCCGCTGTCGGATTTTCTATACTAAAAGAAGGAATATCGGAAGTACCAACCAACATAATCGTATCTTCTAGTGGTGCGGCTCTATCAACTATTTCAAACCATTGATAAGCTATATTGGTACAGTTCGCAGCACTTGTAGTTAAAGTAATTCCTTCGCTTATACATACGGAACTACTTGGCGTATTTAACAACGGTACATCAATATTGCTGATGTTTATAAAGGTTGTTCCGGTAACGGCACATCCTGTTGCTCCTGTTATGGTCAACGTATAATTTCCTGAATTATCTGTCCCTACATTTGGAATGATTGGGTTCTTGTCGGTAGAAGTAAAATTATTAGGCCCTGACCAACTGTACATAAAAGTGCCCACTGCGGAAGTTGCAGTTTGAAAAGTGGTATCTGCAAATAAAAATAAAGCATCGTTATTACAAACTCCTACTGAAAAAGTCGGTGTTATTGATTCCACTCCTATTTCTACTATAGATTGACAAGTTGCTGAATTGCCTGCACTATCTGTTACCGTGATAGAAACGGTTATCATACCTGCATCTGCACAAGAGAATTTATTGGGGGAAATAACTACATTTTCTATCCCACAATTATCACTCATACTCGTAACTAAACTATCTACTAAGAGCGTCAAATCTGTTGTGTCGCCTGATGGATTGGTTTGTACAACATAATTGTCTTTACAAATAATTATTGGGGCAAGGGTATCTTGTACTTCTACGGTGTATTGACAAGTAGCCATATTACCCGCAGCATCTGCTATGATATAGGTTACGCTACTCATCCCAACTTGGAATTTTTCAGTTACCGAGATAGCTGGAGACAATAGCATACCTGTTTGTTGGACGATATTATTGGTATCGGCTATGGTATAATTTACTAATACTGTTGGGTAATTTAAACTAAGTGATAAGACGCTATTTCCATCCGTTTGATTAGCATTCAAATTAGCCGTACAAGGATTGATAAAATCATTGTAATTCACTGCATCTAAATTTGGAATGGCACTTATGGTGATTGCACCATCTGCAGCCCAAGCATTTAAGGTATCTTGCGGAAGGGTGAACGTAGTTGTTACCGTCGCAGCGCATTCGCTCAAAGTATCCCCCAATATCGTTGTCCCTAATAATAGTCCGTTTTCTCCATAGATATTGAAAAATTCACCTGTATCTCTATTATCGCCTATAAAAGCAACCGTTAACGTGCCATCTCCTATCGCATTAGGTGAATTTAAGGAGAAAGTTTGGGTTATTTCATTGGGCACTAGACCTGCATTTGCATCTGTTTTAAAAGTTATAAATTCAGCTAAAGTGTTATTATAATCATTAAACGACCCACAATTGTCTGCAAAATTAGTTGGAAATGGCAAGGTTACTATTGCTTCACAATCATTGGAATCTGCATAAGCAGTAATCGCCGTTGGGCAATCAAAAGTAGGCGCCGTTTTATCCATAACCAATATCTCATAAGTACAACTATCCCTATTTCCAGAACAATCCGTTGCAAAATAAGTAATGATATGATTGCCTTCGTCCAACGTGGTCATTGGACTCGTTGTCAAATTACTAATCGGACCTCCATCAACATGGTATTCTAATAAAATTGACTTTGAAGCAGCTTCAAAATTATATTCCAAAACCGCATTTATAGTTCCATCTGTACAAATGTTATTTATGGCTTCTGTGCCAGTTCCATTTGGACTTAGGATAATAGTGATAATACTATCTTGTGCATAATTATTTGCTACTGTAGCTCCCAACATGATAATCGTAGAACTATTGCCACATTGAGCTTGTGATAGATTTGTTGTTCCAAGTACAGTACCGTCTTCGCCAATAATATTAAAACTTTCATTCGCTCCTTCTCCATCTACACTATTCAAATTAATGGTTAACGTTACGTCACTTGTAATGGTTTTATCCGGTGCTGCATCGCCGATATTAAAATTAAAAACTACTGTATCTACTGGTATTTCGTTGATATCATCTCCTGCTGGATTGGTAAAATTTTGAGTCATCACCAAAGAATCTCTTCCAGACATTCCCGTACAATCATCAAAGTAGATGGGTCTAGGTAAAGTGACCGTTGCTGCGCAGCTATTTGCGTCACTCTCAATCTCCATATTTATTGGACAAATAATGGTCGGGGCTAAGGTATCTACAATGGTAATATTTTGAGTAAAATCGGCTGAATTACCGCAGGCATCCGTTGCTCGCCAAGTTCTGATAATGTTGTAAGTATAAAAATCACAGGCATCAGGGTCACTTCCTTGTGTATTGGTTTCGCCTATATACTGAATAATTGGTGTATTCCCACAATTATCCGTTGCCATAATATCTGTACCAATTACGGGTAAAGGAACCATATCTCCATTACATTGAATCGTAATATCCGTTACTAATCCTGTAATGACTGGTGCGGTGGTATCTATTAAAAGTATCCGTTGAATACTGTCACTAGCATTTCCACAGGCATCCATCACTGTCCATGTTCTAAAAATAGTATCTAAGGCGCCACCACCTACACAATCTCCCCCAATGACTAAATCGACAAAAGTAGCTTTAGGTAGTGTATCACAGTTATCCATTAGATTAATAGGTGCTCCCGTGACACTTAAATCATCTCTAAATTCACAAGAAATCATTATATCGGCTGGCTTCATAAAAGTAGGCGCTAAGGTGTCTACTACTGTAATTAATTGAACCGCAGAATCATAATTATTAAAAGCATCTTTCACTTTCCAGATTCGCGTAATTGTGTAAGAATATGTTTGACAAGAATCTGGGTGCAGCTGTTGATTGCTCGTTTCCTCAAATTCAAAAACCAAATCAGCTAACTCCGTACAATTATCCGTAGCATCTACAGATGGGGGGGCTACTGGAACCTCTCCACAAGTCACTGTTGTATCTACGGGTATAGCGTCTAGAACAGGTGCGATTGTGTCAATAACTGTAATCATTTGAGATACAGAGTCTCTATTATCACAATCATCTATAGCTATCCAGGTTCTTGTAATATTAATAGCAGATAGGCTCGTATCACTTGTTTCTATCACCATAACCGTCAGACTCGTATCACAGTTATCTGTAACCGAAATATCCATAGCTGAACTTGGTAATAACTGCTCACAAGATAAGGTCGTATCCATCGGCACGGTCGTAATCGATGGTTGAATCGTATCTATAAAGGAAAACATAGCCGTATCTCTTGCCAAATTTCCACAAGAGTCTCTAAGTACTAATTCTGCATTCAAAAACCAGTTGCAATCATGCAATGGAACAAAAGTATTATCAAATGGAAACCCAACACTTATATATTGCCCCGTAAATCCATCTCGGTCTGTATAATTAATTTCTACAAAATCTAAATCATTACTATCCGCATCCACATAATTGCCTTGTCGAATAGCTATTAAAAATTGTTCTACTCGCTGACGGTCATTACTTGCACCGCAGGCAGCCGTTCTGTCTCCTAATATGCCCGAAATATTAAGCCCTACGGTATCCATTAAATTATAAGTCGCTATTGTTGAGTCTGCGTTTCCACAATCATCCATCACCACAAAAGTGGCTTCGTAGGTTATGTTATTGCCGCAACTCATAGTGGTGTGTACATCTACCACAGACCAATGAGTAGAGGTATCTGAATTGTCAATAGCCGAACAAAAATCAGTAGCGACCGCTCCTCCATGTATGTCTAACCAGTCATTTAATGTAAGGGTTGAGTTACCCATTAAAACACTGGTGTCTTTTGCAGGTATATTTATATTCGGCGCGACCGAATCCGTGACCGTAATCATACCTGTTGCTACAGCGGAATTGCCACATTCATCCAGTGCAGTAAAAGTAACCATTGCATTTCCTGTAAGTCCGCAACTATCTAATCCAGTATAATCATGTGTAACAGAAACAGTAGAAGCATCTGATATTACTCCATTTCCATTCGCTGCTAACCAGTTGGTGATAGTATCTGTTATATCTGTTATATCACAAGCTAAATTGATTTCCATTGGGTTAGTAGACCAAACAGGCGCAGTGGTGTCTGCCGCTAGCGTAATAGTTTGGGTATAAATAGTGGCATTATTTGCCGTATCTAAAGCAGCCCAACTTCTTGTAAAAGTACCACAACTTGTCGGGCGGGCGGTCTCTCCGTTATAACGAATGGTTGCTATACCACAATTATCCGTTGCCATAATGCTACTAACATTAGGAGGCAGTGGTATATCATTTATATTATGATAGATGGTATCATTAGGCAAGGTTGATAAGTCAAATACAGGTTTTATACTATCTGCAATAACTATCCTCAAAGCAGATTGAAGGGTCTCGCTAAAACCTGTTGTATCTTCTACATAATAACTTATTAAGATACTTCTGGGCGCTCTTATAGTATCTCCTATTTCAAAATTCCCTGTAATATTTGTTATATAAAAGGTATCTATTTTGTTACCATTATCGGCTGTAAAACTCACCGTCGCTGGGTCCCCCCAATCTAATATTGTCGTACAGCTATTTCCAACAAACAGCGTATCCGCTCCAGCATAATTAATCGTAAAACTTTGTGCTGACAGAAGGGTAGAAAAACATAAGGTACAAACCACTATTATCAATAAAGGCAATAGTTGTAGTTGCCTGAGTAATCGGTTTTCCATAAAATTCTTTTTATGCTAGATTAACGGGGCTATCCCGTTCGTTCCTTTTTATGAATATATCAATGAAACTTACTTTTCGTTCTTTTTTAACACCTAAAAAAGTAATTCATATAACTAATTCAAGTTGCGGACAATTCTTAAAGAAAGAAAACCTGCCTCTGCCGGCAGGCCAGGTGCGTTAATTTTTGGTGCATTTTACTTGCTTCGCCGTAAAATTTCCAAAAATTGCCTTATTTCCTTTCATTGTCCGCAACTTGGGTTAACTATATAAATACTTTTTTTTTTAAAACCAGTTTCATTTTTACTAATCTTTTGTCCTTGAGCGTGTTTTATATTTGTTTTTTTACAGATATGAATGAATTCAAACTGCTATTATAGTAAGATAAAAATAACTTCAGATTCTTCTAAGTCGAAGAATTAAGATAAGTCTCTTAAAGTGAACCGTTTAGTTATCTTATTTCTTCGACAGAATCTGAAGTTATTTTTATCGCGTTCCTTAGCTTAGAATTTTCACATTGAAAATTTCCACAAAGAATTGGGTATTCTTAAAATCTCAAAGGTATTGGAATCAATTAGGGTAAAAAAGAAAATGAGTCTATCAGTTTGACTACTATTTTCCTTTTTTTCAAATACGTAAGGTAGGTGGATGGTAGCTCTATAATGGAAATTATAAATCTAAAGTTATCAATTACAAATTTAAAAGTGCTGTTTTTATACAAAAAAATGCAAGTTCAAATATATAAAATTGATTTTTTCCTTAAAAAAAAGTTGTATTGCTTTTTTTAGGAGACTTACCAAAATCGGTTAATGGTTCAAAGGATATTAATGAATGTGTTTCTATAGTTATTAATTCATTTATATGCTAGTAAATTTCTTTCGACTGCTTCATTGTATTAAATTTACATATTACTATTTTTTACAATACATAAATCTTACCAAATTTGATGAAATGCAGATAAATGACCGTTTTACCATAAAATAGTCCTTATTTTAACAATATCATTTATGATATTTAGACGTTTAAGAAGTTATTATCGCTATTAGAACGACAATAACTTCCTATACGCTATCCTCTTTTTAGTTTCTTATCAATTACATTAACATCTAAAAATGTATTCAACTTATCAACTTCTAAACTAGTGATAATTTCGCCAAATTCATTAATAGTAATGTTAAAACCTTTTAAGTCATTATGGACGGTAGGCTTGCCATTGATTGATTTTTTCTTAGGCATGATTTAATGATTTAGATGATTAACTATTTTATTCCCCACACTCAACAATGAATTCAATTTTGAAGTTCCTTCGTTTGCTAGGAAATAATTAATCAATACTAAACCGCCGCTTTCATCGCATCAAAAGCATCAAAAGCCGTTGCCAATCGAGTATCGGTCTCTTCTTTTCCGACCAAAGCTATAATTTCATAAATAGATGGTCCTTTCATTGTTCCTGAGACGCCAATTCTTAGAATAGGTAACACTGCACCAAAGCCTAATTCGCTCTCTTCTACAAATGCTTTGACAACCGTCTCAATCGTATCTGCTTCAAAATTGTCAATTGCTTTGATAGATTCCCGTAAGGTTTCGAATTGTGCCCTTCTTTCTAGTTTCCACTTTTTTCGAATGGGTTTGCCTTCATATTCTTTGATTGGCTCAAAAAAGTAATACCCACTTTCCCAAAATTCTGGTAAAAGCATTACTCTTTCTTTCATCAATCCACAGAATTTTTCCAAAAATACTTGTGATGGATTGTGCCCTTTTGCTTCAATTAGCGGTCTGACCATTTTGGCTAATACACCATTATCTGCTGCTATTAAATATTGTTGGTTAAACCATTTTGCCTTTTCAAAATCAAATCGTGCACCTGATTTCCCTACTTTATCCAAAGAAAATGCATCTACCAAGCCCTGCATAGAGAACATTTCTTGTTCGGTTCCTGGATTCCAACCTAAGAACGCTAAGAAATTGACCACCGCTGCTGGGTCAAATCCAAAATCATTAAAACCTTCAAAAGAATCTTCTGAAGTCGCTCCTTTCCAACTTAACGGAAAAACAGGAAATCCAAATTTTGCACCATCTCGCTTACTCAATTTCCCTTTGCCATTTGGTTTTAGAATCAATGGCAAATGCGCAAACACAGGCATTTCATCCCCCCAACCAAACGCTCGATATAATAAAACGTGATGCGGCGTACTAGATAACCACTCATCTCCTCGTATGACCAAATTAATTTTCATTAAACGGTCATCGACGACATTCGCTAAATGATACGTCGGCATGCCATCTGCCTTCATCATCACCTTATCATCTAAATCATTAGAACTAAAACTAACCACTCCTTTAATCTCATCATTAAAACTAATAGTTTGATTCGTGGGTACTTTTAATCGAATGACATATGGAAATTTATCTGCTAATAACTGGTCCACTTCTGCTTGCGGCATAGTGGTACTATTGCGCATTTTTTGCCGAGTGGTCGCATCATATTTGAAAGAGTGATTACCAGCCGCTTTAGACGCTTCTCTTGCTGCGGTCAATTCTTCGGGGGTGTCAAAAGCATAATAAGCATTGCCACTTGTAATAAGTTTTTTACCGTATTCCGCATAAATATGCTTCCTTTCAGATTGTCGATAAGGACCATACTCTCCGCCGTACCCAGGTCCTTCATCCGGAACTAAGCCAACCCATTCTAAAGCTTCTTTTATATAATCCTCTGCACCCGGCACATATCGAGTCTGGTCGGTATCTTCAATTCTTAGTACAAAAGCACCGCCTTGCTGCTTAGCAATTAAATAATCATACAACGCTGTACGTACTCCTCCAATATGAAGCGCTCCCGTAGGACTTGGTGCAAATCTAACTCTTGGCTTAACCATTGATTATCAATATATTATGAATGTAAAACAAATATTGTTTTCTATTTCTAAAAAAAATCGAAAAATAATTTTTCTGCAAGCAGCAAAAATAAGTTCCAAAACGTTATTATTAGGAGTGATTTTTGAAACTATTCCTAATATAATTTTGTATGCTTTATTAAGGGCACAAAATTAGGTGAAAAATCCCACAGTAACCACCCTAAAGAATAATCAGAAATCCTACAATAGACCCCCTTGAGAAAACTATGAATAATGAAAAACAAAACACTGAACACTATTTCCAGAACACATTATCCAAAATTAGAATCCATGTATTTTGTAAAAACACCAAGGGTTATTCAAAACCTTTTCCCGAATTTCACTTGGAAAGTCCCTACATCAGAAAAAATCATCTACCTCACTTTTGACGATGGTCCCAACCCAGAAGTTACTCCTTGGGTTTTGGAACAATTAGCTGCTTATAATGCTAAAGCTACTTTCTTTTCAATCGGAGAAGCGGTAGAAAAGTTCCCTAACGTTTTTAATCAAGTTATTGAAGCTGGTCATACTACAGGTAATCATACCTATAATCACGTGAGTGGTTGGGCTTCCGATAATATTCCTTTTTTCCATAATGCTCGCCGATGTGCGAGATTGGTCAATTCTTCTTTGTTTAGACCGCCTTTTGGTCGATTAAAACCAAAACAAGCGCAGTTTTTACAAAGACACTACCGTATTGTGATGTGGGATGTCTTGAGTGGCGATTTCGACCAAAATATTACCAACGAACAATGCTTGGCAAATGTCATTAATAATGCGAAAGGCGGCTCTATCGTCGTTTTCCATGACAGCGCCAAGGCAAAAGATAAATTACAATTTGTACTACCCAAAGTACTGGAACATTTTGCTGCTTTAGGTTATACTTTTGAGCAGTTGAATGACCAAAATTTAGATAAGCGTACGCTTAAAATAGCGTAAGCTCTCAAAACTGATTAAGATAAAAATTTTAGGCTATTCTGAGTTTTCAGAATAGCCTTTTTTTGTTTAAAAAAGCCTATTTTCGCAACTATTATGACCATTGCTGTAAATACTCGCTTTTTATTAAAAGACCGGCTAGAAGGCATCGGTTGGTTTACCTATGAAACAGTCCGTAGGTTGGTACAAAAACATCCCGAACACCAATTCCTCTTCTTTTTTGACCGCCCTTTTGACAAACAATTCATTTTTGCGGATAATGTACAACCTATCGTTATTTTTCCGCCTGCTCGTCATCCTTTTCTTTTTTATTTATGGTTTGAATTTGGCGTAGCGGATGCACTCAAAAAACATAAAGCGGATGTATTTCTTTCTACCGACGGCTTTTTATCTTTGAAAACAACGGTCCCTACCCTCTTGGTCATCCATGATTTAGCCCATGTCCACTTTCCCAATCAAGTGAAATTTTCAGAGCAGAAATACTATAATTATTTTATGCCCAAATTTGCTAAAAGGGCCAATCGAATTGCTACCGTTTCTGAATACTCCAAAATTGATATACACCAACAATATCATGTTCCTTTAAACAATATTGACGTAGTGTATAATGGCGTTCGAAAAGCATTTCAGCCAGTAGATGAAATAACACAGACTGCTATTAAAGCAAAGTATAGTAAAGGTGAAGATTATTTTTTCTACATCGGTGCGGTTCACCCGCGCAAAAATATCCATCGAGTCATTACCGCCTTTGACCAATTCAAACAAAAGACGAATGCGTCCACTAAATTATTAATTGCAGGCCGATTTGCTTGGCAGACTGGCGTCGTAAAGGATGCTTATGACCAAGCTACTTTCAAAGCAGATATTGATTTTCTAAATTATGTAGCGGATGAAGAGGTGCCACTTTTGATGGCTAGTGCTTTGGGGTTTGTTTATGTTTCTTTGTTTGAAGGTTTTGGTATACCGTTATTAGAAGCTATGCATTGTGAAGTGCCGATTATTACGGCCAATGTTTCTTCTATGCCAGAGGTCGTTGGAGACGCAGCTATCACTGTTCCTCCAGAATCTATTGAAGCTATTAAAAATGCGATGGTAGTATTATATCAGAATGGAGCAAAACGGAGTGCCTTAATTGAATTAGGAAAAAGGCAAAGAAATAATTTTAGTTGGAATCAAACTGCTGAAAAACTAACTAAAAGTCTTATAGCAATTAGTAACTAACATATTTAACTATTTCTTTCTGCCTCTTCACCTATTCAAAAAAGAAAATTTAGTTTGTGAAATTGTTTGGATAAGAGTCGGTATAAATTCTTAGAGAATACTTAAATCGGTTTTAGAATTATAAGTACTTAGATATAAGTTATTTTAATTTTTGAGGGAGGTGAAATTATGTCCATGTATTTAAGCGGCTCTTTTATTAAAAAAAACTGTACAAACTGAGCAAAATGAAAATATTTAAATATCTTTAAGCTAATAGTTATCAGGCTACCCCTTTAACTAATTAATCAAAAAAGTCAATTAGGATGTTAGAAGCATTGTAAACAAAAATCAACATTTTTGTCCAATCTGTACAGTATTAAATAAAGAGAGAACCTATTTTAAAAATAATTAATTACTTAATTTAGACAGCTTATTAAGCTGCTAGAGGGAGGGATATTATTGCCTGCGGGGTATCACTAATTCATTGAGAGGTATTTTGGAAGATTAGTTTCAATACAAATTTAGGCATAAATAGAGCTTAGTTTTCTCCGAATTCAGAGTTTGGTAGGAAACTTTCTTTTTTTGGTTGTTTTAGTAGTTTTAATTGCTCCTCAACTATACTTTTCGTTTTATCGAGTCAAGAACAAATTAAAGGCGTAGAATTGATAAATTCTATTTTCCTCTTCCCTTAACGTTATTTTTAATAGCCTTCCCAAATATTAATTTTTCTTTATTATTTATGTCTTCCAATAAAGATGCGACGTCATTTCCAACTCCTTTCTGACTCAGCAAATTATCGCAATTCTCTTGGCCGTACCATTCCATCGATTCCTTCTTAAGCAGAGAAAAATAGAAGGTGCTATTCTTTCCTTCTGTACTTTCTGCCCATATTTCACCACCATGTCTATCAATAATTTCTTTGACAATAGGTAATCCTAATCCAGTTCCCGTATATCCTTTTGAATTAGATAATCTTTTAAAAGGCTTAAATAAAAGATTCTTTTCTTCCTTCGAAAAGCCAATACCGTTATCTTGAATGGAAAAAATAGTTCTTCCTTCTTTATTATAACTACTTATGTGCAATCGAACTATCCCTTTTTTTGAAGCATATTTAATCGCATTTACAATTAGGTTTTGCCATACATGAAAGAATATATCTTGGTCTGCAAAAAACGTAGGGAGCTTGTCTATTTTTGCTTCAATTGTTAAATTGGAATATAAGCCGTTGGTATAGATTTCAATAATTTCTTCGATTTGATGCGTAGGATTATAGTTTATTTTATGGATTTCTTTTCTTTGAGTGTCAAAAAAGAGGGATAAACCTGCAATAATTTTATCCAATCGCTTAATATTAACTTGGATATGTTTTGCACAGCTCTCCCTATCTTTTTCATCGGTCACTTTATCTAATTCTAAATAGATTCCAAATAAACCATCCAAATTTTTAATAGGTGCCTTAAGGTCGTGTGACATAGCGTGATTTAGATATTCTAAATTCTTATTTTTTTTATTTAATATTTGGGTCTGCTTAGTAACTCTTTCTTGTAATAAGGTATTGAACGCGCTGGTTTTCTGCTGAAGTTTAACCTCTTGTGTCATATCTAAGATTTGAATTATCACATGACACCCATCTGTTTTAATGTCATCTTTTATAAAATATACAATCAACTTCCCATAGATAATACCTCCATCTTTCTTTCGCAACTTTCGAATAAACTCTAACTTGCCCCTCCAGAACTCTTTTAGTACTTTTTGTAAATCATCTTCTTCTTTTCTTTCGGGACAAAATATATCTGTAAAGTTCAACACAGCGACTTCTTTTTCCTTATAGCCTAAAAAATTGAGTAGCGCACTATTAACTGCTACTATCTCTAACTTTCTATCAAGAATTAATACACTAATCGGTGAGTATTCAATAATATTTGTAATCCTATCTCTATAATTTGGGACTGATTCAGCCTGTAGAATAGCTTGACGGAATGACCTTTTAGTCCATATCAAAGTATTTTTACCCGAAATAGATAAGACTTCTTGGTAACCCATAACCAGACTTACAATAGTAGAAATAATAAAAAAGAAAACGATAAAACCAATAATTGGACTCTCTTCTAATGCTTGTAGTATAAGATTATAGTTGCTTATCAAACCTACTCCTAGTATCAAAATTAAAAAAGAGAAAGAAAAAAGTATTCTCCTAAATTTCAAATCCGCTCGCAGAACACAAAAAATTACCGTCAAGACGGGAATCATTAAAAATAATGTTATCAAAGAGCAGAGATATAGGTCTATATGAGAGAACATGTTTTGTTTTTTGAGGTATCGCCAAAAGGGACGATTAGCTATCAATTTTAAAGCAAAAAGAAAACTATAACGATTGGATTTTATTCATTAAAATAGGTCGATTTACCCTGCTTATTGGAATAACTTTATTACTAATAACTAAAGAAGTATTATCAATATCTACGATTTTATTAATGTTTATAATGTAGGAGCGGTGAACTTTTAAAAAGACGCTTTCTGGTAATTTTTTAACAATATCTTTTAAGGTACTTATGATGGTATACGTTTGCTGATTAGTCTTCACACAAACATAATCTCTTACATTCTCAAAATATAGAATATCGTTTACATCTAATCTAACTAACTTTCCTTTTTCTTTTATATACAAGCTGTTCTTATCTTTTTCTTTGGTAAGTGTAGCAGTTGTATCTCTTCGCTGTAGAACTTTGTCTATCGCTTTTTCGAACCTAAGAAAATTAAAGGGCTTTTGTAAATAATCTACTGCACCAAATTGAAAAGCATCAAAGGCGTAATCTGTTTTTGAAGTAGTAAATATGACCTCTGGTCGAATAGGAAGTTTACTGAGTAATTCAATACCACTAATATCCGGCATTTCAACATCTAGTAATAATAAATCGACCGGTTTTTTCTCTAAAAAAAGCAAGGCCATTTTTGGGTCTATAAATGATTGAATAAAATTGAGAGAGGGGATTTTTTGACAATATAGTTCTAGATGATTAATCGACATTCTGTCATCATCAATTATTACAGTATCCATATTTTACCTTTTTTAAAAAATTGAATTGAGTCCTTTAGATTTCTTTTGATAAAAAAATCTAAAGGACTCAAATTCAAATCTCACCTTTGAAATTAAATTAGTATTGTTTATTTGCTTGGATAAGGAACTGTAAATTTATTTCGTAGTGGTATTTAAGTAATATTCTATTCTAACTATTTCGAGTTTAATAATTGGTAAATGATGCGATTGAAATAAAGCTTTTAGTTTATCTATACCTTCTAATGAAGGTAATCTCAAAGCCGGTATATTCAGTTGAGAAGCTAATAAAGAAAATTTATCATAAAACAGTGTTAAGCCTACCATTTTAAAATTAGGCTTCATTTTATGAATTTTTCTTTTAATCACTGCAAAATCTACTTTGGAAATTTGGTCAACTGTCCTAATAAATTCTTTGGCTGTAGTACTCAAAAACATACTAAAAATTAGATAGGCTTCATCAACATTCTTTCCATAAAATTCTTGTAGTAATTTCCTATCAAGTACCTCATTAAAAACGAAATGTTGCTTTTGTAGTTTATTGGAAATGGGAGGAAATTTAGTCTTGGTTATAGATTCATTCATAATTGGCTATATTATAGTGTTCCGGAACAATAAAGAACAATATTGCCTACCACCACCAATGTTACATTAGAAATAATAACCTAATATCCTTTATTCTAATTCAGCATAAAGACTGAAAAATACTTTTCACTACGTGAATAAAGTAATTAAAGAATGATTGGTTATTATCAATAATGGTATACCCGATGGTATCTGACCTAATATTGAAAAATTAATGTGCCTTAAAAATGTGCCTTGAATGAATCTACAATTAGAGAGAGCGTATTATAAGCAAAAATAAGATGGGGGACAAATAGCGAGCTTGAAAATGATATTTCAAAAACAATGCCCAACTACTTCGAAGGTATAAATTTAAGATTTAAATGTAGAAAATCTGTGAAAATCTACCAAAAAAAGAAAATTGCAGTAAATAAGTCTTTAAAAATCTAGCTTTGAAAAAACTTTTAAGCTCCTCCTATTCAAATCCAATTTAATAAATCACTACAACTACTCCCTAAGAAAATTTCAAGAATATCCCCTACCCTAAAAGCATTAGACTTTTACCTTTTAAAAAACCAACTAACTATACCCTTAATGATGATTTGATGCATTTCGATTCTTTTAGTGTCCATTAAAAGCACTTTCGTCACTTAAAAAACACAGTTAGTAAAAACACAACCATGATATTTAAAAACATATTTTTGAGCCAATCTGCTGAGTTGGCTTTTATAATAGGTTTAAGTATACTCTTTTATACCTGTAAAAAAAGCCCCGAAGAAATCTATCCCTACCCCAATGTAGATGAGCAGCTACATGAATATTTTAAAAAATTTGAAGAGGAGGGAAAAAAGAGAGGTGTAAACGTGGATTTAATAAAGTCAGAAGTTCATGGAAGCCTAACTAAAATAAACGCTAACAGTATTGTTGGTATCTGTAATAAAAATACGACTAGGGTAATTATTGACAAAGATTTCTGGGCGAGAAGTAGCAACTCCAGTAAGGAATTAATTATTTTTCATGAATTAGGCCATTGTTACTTAAAATTACCTCACAGTTCGAATGCGACCCATGATGGGGTCTGCTTGAGTATCATGAGACCAGGAAATGGAGGCTGTTTAGATTATTATAACTCAAAAACTAGAGATAAAATGATTGACGAATTATTCTTTTAATTAGGGAAGTACTAAGACACAATTCATTGAATAAGCTCCATAAGAGCTGCCAGATTTTCCCTAACGTTTATTTGCCATATTTAGCTAAAAGATAGGTCCATTCATCTCTTTTCAAAGGTTTAGATTTCTTTCCTTCGATAAAAGAAAATTCAGCTATTTTAACATCATCTATATACTGACTTGACGTAGAGACAATAATGATTTTACTTACTCGTAGCTGCTGTGGTAATTTAATATATTCCTCTAAAAATTCATAGCCATCCATAACTGGCATATCAATATCTAAAAGAATTAAACTTGGCATCAAGGCTGCAGAATCCTGCTCTTGCAAATATTCTATTGCCTCTTGACCATTCTTTTTGATGATTAACGCATCTGTAATTTCTAATTTTTCAATTAATAGTTTATGAAAAAAAATAACAGATTCATCATCATCTACTAATAAGATGCTTGGAATTTTTTTTGCTTGCAAAATTTATTTTTTAGTTACCAACCCTAGTATCTAAGCTAATTAGAGTTAATAGCGGTAATTAAATAGCGGAGTCTAGAAAAAACATTTATCTATTGAATACTTAATCTATTACTATTCATCCTCTCTACAGTGATTTGAATTTATAAGAAATAGGAATTTTGTAGCAGCTAGCTTTCATTTAAAAAGATGAGCTTCATTAGTCCATGTCACAAAATACAAAAATTAAAGTTAAAAAAACAATGTAAGAACACATATTGTTAACGAGTCGTTTACATAATCTCAAATGCATTTAAGCTTATTTCAAGCTAGGGTAATGGAATAAATTGTAAGTAGCTTTTGAGTGAAGACCTTTAAGGTAAAAAATAATAAATTATGCCTTAGCTTTGCGCAAAAAAAAGAATGCAACCAACCATACACAAAAGTATTCCTGCCAAACATATCGTTCTCTTAGAAATCGACAACCCTCCTGCCAATAGTCTAGCTAAGGTTATCAAATTAAGATTCAACGATTTATTGGATGAATTAGAAAAAGATACAGCGATTCGAGCTTTGATAATCACTAGTCGAGGTAATAAATTTTGCGTAGGTGATGATTTAAAAGAAGCGATTGTGAATAGTAAAATAAAAGGTGCAATTACCAAGAACCTCAAAGCATTCGGCAGCATAATGGATAGAATTGAAGCCTTACCTTTTCCTGTTATTGCTGCGATTAATGGTTGGTGTACTGGTGGTGGTTTAGAATTAGCCCTCTGTTGTGATATTAGGATAGCAGTCGATAAAGCCCAGTTTATTTGTTCTGCGGTCAATGTTGGATTGACTGCCTCAGGCTATCGACTTCCAAGAATTATTGGCGCCGGTCCTGCTAAACATCTGCTCTACACAGGTGCGCCATTCTCCGTCCAAAAAGCGGACCAATACGGTTTGGTAACAGGCGTTTATAAAATCGACGAATTAATGCCTGCTGCTTTGGAGTTAGCAAAACAAATTGCCAGCAAAGCCCCTTTAGCCGTGCAAGCTACCAAAAGAATTGTCGACACGGCCTTTGATTTAGACTTACCTGCCGCTCAAGATTTTCAAGAAAAAGAATTACTCACCTTATCGGATAGTCAAGACCATAAAAGGGCTTTGGCTGCTTTTGTGGCTAAGGAAAAGCCTGCGTTTGAGGGAAATTAGTGTATTTTCCTACTTGATAAAAACTCCGTCAGTATATTTTTTAACAAATAGGTACAATAGTATTTTCACACAGTAAACATAGTTTTAATATCTATTTGGGCAAAAGAAAACTAGTATAAAAATAGGACCCGTTTTTGCAAATATTACTTTACCATGAAATAAAAATAGCAGTTTTGACTAAAAAAATAGTATTTTTGTATAAAACTAATACTAAAAGTACTTCATGGAAGGTTTAAAAACCAGAGAAAAAAT
>CALJVJ010000403.1 GCA_937974625.1 uncultured Saprospiraceae bacterium | reverse complement strand
CCAAAGAAAGACCAATACCTTGGAGCTCCCGCTTGTGTAGAAGCTAAGTTCATTGCTAAGTAATTATTATACAAAGCATCAGAAGCAGCAACCCCCACTTCTGCATCCATTGTCATCATCACGATATAATGGCCTCCATCTTCTAATAAAATTGGAGATTCATCGCCATCTTGATTGAAAATCTCTGTTACCTCATTAACATCTGTTGGCAATTCATTTCCTAAAATTTCATAATCTGCAAACCCGATAAATTCTCTTTCGTTAGGTGCTGCTTCTGGGAAACCAGAATCATCACTATCTGCATCGATGTCTGTCCATTTGAACATTCTCACTCCTACTTCTAAACCACCAACTTCATCTGCATTACCGATACCGATGCCAAATTTAGCTACTTTCCAACCATTCCCCTTTGGTAAATAGAAATAATTACCTAAAGACCAAGTAGGAATTTGAGAAGGGTCGGTAATTTGGATATTACCTAAATTAGTACCGTCTTCATTCGCAAATTCATTTTCTGTTACAGAAAAATTAATCGTTCTAGTATTGTCTGAAGGGTCTATATCTTCTCCTGTGCTAGAAGAAACGGTATAAACACCTGTATAATTAGCCACTACATCATCAGGTGTAAAAGTGGATTCAAATAATTTATTTTCTGCAATAGAGTCAGCAGTAATATTGCCATAAGCCAAATCTTGATTAAACACAACTTCTCCTGTTCCATCATTAGTAACAGTCATATTCAAAGTAGTATTCTCTTGAGTAGAGGCGCCAATATTTTGAATATCTGCTAAAAAGTGAATCGCGTCCACTTGACTTCTTGGTACTTTCACGTTAGGAGCTGTAGCGAAAAAGTTCTCATTGACTCTAAGGTTATTTGCTTCTCTTTCTACGATTTTCACGTCATCAATCACCCAATAGTAATAATTTCCAAGCATGGCAAACTTAACTCTTAATTGAGAAGACCCCGCCGCACCCGGTAAAGGGATAGATTGTTTAGCTTGTGTTGAAACCTCATTAGTAGCAACTTCTCCATTGATTTGAGCAGCCACCACGTAGTTTTCGCCACCATCAATACTATACTCCACTTGGTATACACTCTGAAATTGTCTAGCTGCTTGATAAAATTCTACACTGACACCAGCTACATCCGCTCCACTAATATCAATAACCGGAGAAATCAATTCTCCAATTTGGTTGGCAGCACAGGTACCACTTCCTTGGTCAATAGAAATTACTTCCCCATTCTCATTTGTTTCTACATTACCGCCGTTATCTAAGAAATCTGAATTAAAGCCCATCGCACCGTTACAGAAAGAAGGTCCAGAAGTAATTCCATCCCCTAATCCACCTTCAGAAATACCGTCAGCCTCATATTTCCAGGTAGCCGCTTCAGAAGGAGCACCATTACATTCAATGGTAACAGCAGACCAGCCATTCAAACCACCATCAAAATCACCTTGACCCGGTTCATTACCCCATAATATTTTTTCATCAGGCGTTAAATCAAAACCCGTCACTTCGATATTGACATTTAAAGGCAAATTAGCCTTAAACTCTGCACAGCTTTCTTGGCTCATCATAATAGCAAAAGTGTTTAAATCATCCGTATCTTCTCCTTGCATGATAAAAACACCTCCACCATCTGCAGTCTCAGGACGGTTATTACAAACAATAACTGCTAGAGCGCCCGCTGCTTGAGCATTTCTAACTTTGACTGTAAAATTACATTCCCCTCTATCTAAGACTGCAATCTTACCAGCGATTGCCTCTGGATTGGTTATAGCATCACAACCATTTGCAGGTAAACCTGCCACCATTTCTCCAGAAAGGGTTTCAGTACATGGGCCGGGAAATGCACTACTTACAGATAAAAGCGCATCGCCAACACCATCTACATTGACGTTGTATAAACGCTGGCCATAAAGAGAAGCACTCAATAGGCAAAGCGTAAAAAATAAAGTGATTTTTGTAAAATTTTGCTTCATAACTACCATTAATATTTAAAAAAATTGATTAAAGTTATTGATTAGACTTTAAAGAAAATCCGATAGATTTTGAATAAAATCGTAAATATATAAAAAGCTAATACATTTTTAATTGAAAACAAATAATTATTGTTGATTATCAATGAATTATATATATGTCATTGATTACATCAGGTGGTTTTTCTTTTATATTGAGCTAAGCATTCAAACTCAAGGAGCCTTATAAATTGAGCAAGGTTATCAACGATAATCCAAATTGGTTAACAATAGACCAATAAAGAAAAGTGAAATATATTAAAAAGACGAAAATTTGACCGAAAAAAAGTGTATATAATCAATTCTGAAAAGAATACGACATAAAAACTGTCGTATTACTTGCAAAACCCACTAGGACTTTTCAAAGGTTTAGGACACTTCCAAACCAGATTAAGCCTTTGATAGTCAACAACTTAAATGTTTTACAAGTAAGTCATAAATAAGGTCTTAAAAGTACTGACGAATTCATTCGTCATTACATTGAAAACTTATTAACTTTTTAGTAAAGCTTTTAGAAAGGAAGCTATTTTAGTAGCTAAATTGTGGTAGGCAAATGACATTAAATTTAAAAAAAAAATACGCTAATTCATTTTTGTAATAAGTCTTATTTACATTTTAGCCGTCTCAAATTTTAAAAATCTAAGACGGCTAAATATCTTTTAAAATTAAATTATCGTTGAATCTGTAAAAATCCACTATACTGTTTTCCTTCACCGTCGTCGAGCAAGTAGAAATATGTACCATCTGGCAATAATTGATTATTCCAAGTACCATTCCATTGACCTTTATAGCCTTTTTGTTCAAAGACCACATTGCCCCAACGGTTAAAAATTTGGAGTTCATTATTTGGAAATTCTTCTATTCCTTCGATAGTGAACGTCTCATTTACGCCATCTCCATTTGGTGAAAATCCATTAAAAATAATAAAGTCTTTACACTCAATATAAAGGGTAACAGTAGCCGTATCACAACCAGCAGGATTACACAATTCGTAAGTAAAAGTGTCTGTGGTATCACAAATATCCTCCTCTCCAACATAGGTAATAGTCATGTCTGGATTCACTGTAGCCGTTCCCAACATACCATTCTCAATTATGGTAACCGTAATCAAGGTAGAATTCGTAGTATCGTTCCCCAAAACATTAATAGTTTTGGTTTCTCCTTCCGTTAGGGTATCGATATCATCTATTGCGATTGGAGGTATAATTGGCTCAGGTTCTTCTTCCACAAGGATAATGACCGTAGTCGTATCGCAATTACCAAGATTATCACAGATTTCAATACAGGCAGTATCTACCCCTGCTTCAATGCCCATATAGTACAAACAAAAATTCGATGTATCAATGGTAAATGTGACCATTTCGCCAGAAGCTGATTCACAGACATTTGTTATACTTGTTAATTCTCCAGTTAAATCTACTCCATCAAAGCAAAAAGTATCTGTTTCATTAATCATAATCGTATCCTCAAAAACAGATATTATTGGCTCACATACAATTGACAAGGTGGCAGTATCCCTACATTCTCCATTTATTTCTGTTAAAATAAGTTCGTACTCACCAATTGGGAGGTCTATACTTGCTTGTTCAGGGACATCACAATCTGAGAAAGAACCGATATAAGGTTCTCCATTAATAGATAATGTATAATTAACCAAATCAGATTTTAATAAGCCCAGACAATATTGGCCCATCGATTCACAATCAGACAATTCAACCATCGGAGCAGATTCTGCAAAAATAGGCTGGCAAGTAGTATCCATGGTCGTAGTATCTAAAACCGTTACCGTAATGATAATTACTTCACAGGTATCCAATGTCTCACAGACGGAAATACAAATAGTATCCATTCCTGCTCTAATGCCTTCATAAACCAAACAATGGTTTATATTATTGACTTCAAAACCAACGGAGGGATTTTGTCCTTCACAAACCGTTTCAATACTGGTTATATTTTCATTCATCAAATAATCAGCAAAGCAAATCGTATCCAAATCACCGATATGGATAATCGTATCAATGGAGTTAGTAGGTTCACAGGAGATGTTTAAATCAAAAATAAATTCACAACCTAGTTCTATGTTTGTAAATATTACTTCATTGGTTCCAATATCAAATTCCAATTCAAAACCAAGGGAAATATCTGGACAGTTTATCAAATTTCCAGTGTAGGGATTTCCATTGACAGAAATGTCAAATCCTAAAAGACTCAGCGAATCTGCCCCACTAAAACAAACTAAGGTTGGTCCATCACAAAAATAAGTAGTGATATCAGTAGCACCTACCGCCGCAATTTGTGGACATGTTGGACAGATTACATCAACATTAAGCGTATCTGTACAATTCGAATTAGGGTCTGTAAATATTAATTCATAATTCCCTTCCTGTAAAGCTAATTTTGCATCAATGGGCACAAAACCAGTACTTAATTGAAAAATACCCATCATATCTGAGGCAATCTGGGTAACTTCCAATGCGCCATAGGTATTACTTGAGAATCCACCATTTAAAGTCATAGCCGTTGAATCCCTTTCCCAATTTGCTAGAGGGTCATATTGATTCATCATTGCGACTAAATCGTTGATATCTTGAAATTCTCCTGTATAAATAGAGTCATTAAATTCCCATCGGTCTAACCGATAAGGTCCTTCGAGACCTTGTCCAGGCATTGTCAAGTAGAGGTAACTCTTTAAGGTATCTACTTGGCAAGGACTTATACCACCATCATATGGAAAGCCGTTACTTTGAATCTCTAAATTCATTAAATCCTCAATTGGAATGGGTAAACAAATGTCGGCTAATTCTTTACAATTAGTTACTGTTCCAACTATTGGAGCCTGGTCAAATAAATTAAGACTACAATTGCAATCAGGTGCAGTTAAAGTAATGGCCGAAAACGTTTTTTCACAGTCCATTACATTATCTCTTACTGAAATAACATAATCACCTGCAACAAGATTTTCAAAAAATGAAAGCGAATCAAATGCGCCATCATTCAATTTTAAAGAATAATCTCCACTACCACCAGCTACGGTCAATTCAATTCGGCCAAAACCAGTTTCACAATCAGGTAAAGTTAGAAAAGATTGTATTGCTAAGGAATCACAATTAGGGCAATTCGTAGATGCTAAATCAACGGTAGAATCCATCGCTCGCTCACAATCAAAATCATTATCTCTAACACTTATATTGTAGCTATTCTCTACTAAACTAGTAAAATTAGGCTCTATTTGAAAAGAGCTACCTCCATCAATACTATATGCATAATTACCACTACCACCAACTACAGAAATAGCTATTTCTCCATTGATGGAATCACAATCTGGATTAACCGCAATAATTGTAATATCTAAGGAATCACAAGTTTTACAATCTTGGTCAATAAGTGAAACTACCTCAATAAAACTCTTCTCACATTTGGTAAGGTTATCTTTGACAATAATATTATAACTTCCCGCACCTAAATTTTCAAAAGTGTTGGTTGCTTGATAGTTTGCGCCTTGGTCAATACTATATTGATAATCTCCACTACCTCCAGTTACTCTTACCACAATCACTCCATCCGTCATTTCGCAAGTAGGGTCTTCTTTTGCAACTAAGATATCTAGGTTGACACTAGGCGACTGAGGAGCAAAAGAAACCGTTGGATAAGCAGCAGGGCAAGAATCATCTTCGTTACTCACCACAATATTATAAACACCAGCAGGAACATCTGAAAAAATGTGATTTGGCTGAAAAGTCAAACCACTATCAATACTAAATTGTAAAGTTCCTATCCCACCATTAGTTAAAATTTTAATCGTTCCATCGATGCCACATTCCGTGGGGTCAGCCATTACAATACCTCTAATACTTGGTGCCCCTTCCGCTTCCAATTTTGCCAATTTAAAAGAAGAAAATTGATTTTGAGCATCTCTTACAAAAACAATGTAAGTACCAATTCCTAAATCCCTAAAAACACTATCCATTTGAAAAGTAGCACCACCATTGATACTATATTCGAATGGAGCAATGCCAGATAAAGGTGTGATTAAAATTTCACCATCCGTTTGATTACAAGCGGAAGGGTCAACAATAGTATAGTCAATATCAATCATCCCACTTTGTGCTTGGAGGTTAGTCAAGCAAAAGATATATAAAAAGGCAAGAAGACCCTTCTTGGCAATTAGTCTTACTAACATTATTTGTCGTTTATAAAATGTAATTAATACAATTTTGCTTATCAGGAAAGGTAAGTTACCGATTAGAAAGGTTGATTTTATTCAGCATAGATTCAGCTTTACCCGAAAAATTTAGTTTTCAACTATAAAAAATAAGCAGTAAAAGATGGGTTAATAAAGATAAAAAAGAAATTTACGATTCTATAAAAGTCATTTTTTATCAATACTGAAAAGGATATGGTAGATTATAAAGTAATGGATAATTGAAAATGCTAAATTGTTTAGTGCTGAAAATCAATCTTTCATCAAAAGATAGCTTACAATACTAAAAAAACATAAAGTTTGTAGGGGCAAATTTTACATTCTTTGGTTTAAAAATCGGTTTTTTCTATATAAAAAACCATATTCTAGAAATAGTCTTGTGACAGGCTTAAGCAGGAACAATAAGTCCTTGACAGTCAATTAGATTACAATCCTATGAATAGTAAAAAATAATGTATTTTTAGTTAGTTATAAACTAATTTTTTATATATTATGAATTCTTTGAAATAGAATCATATAGATTGGATGCCCTAATTTTTTTTAAAAAATCAAAAGCATGAGTGACATAGTTTCGGGGCATGATTTTTTTTCTTACTTTAGTCGAAAATTTGAAATTGTCGAAAACTAGCTAATCTCAAGTTTATTGGTAGTTACTTAGTAGTAAGTCAAGTTAATTATGATAAGTTAACTTGACTTACTACTTAGCAAAGTTATTGAAGGATTTAGGTGAAACTAAAGTGAGAATTAGCAGTATCTTTTTTTATTGCTGTCCATAAAACGGCAATTTAGATAAAATTGGAAAATCAAAAATTCAAAATACCTTCCTATATGGCAGGCAGATAAAATCTAACGGTAAAGCATACACTTCATTAGATTTGAAAATAATTCAGTTATGTATTCAGAAGTAAGAAGAATTCGGTCACTTATCAAAAGCTGCTATAATGGACCTGCTTGGCACGGACCAGCAGTTTTAGAAACTTTGGAAAAGATTGATATAAAAGTAATTGGCAAACGAGTTAACGATAGTCATAATATTATAGAATTAGTCAATCATATGGCCTCTTGGAAAATGTTCATCATAAAAAAATTGGATGGTGATGCAGATTTCGATGTAGTAGGTGAATTAGATTTTACAAAAATAGACCATCCAACAGAAGCAGATTGGACTGCTGCTTTAGCTCGATTACAAACTATTCATGAGGAGTTAATGGATAAATTAAAATTTACGGAAGATACCGTTCTTTTAGAGGGTGTTCCTGGTCGGTCCTATAATTTCTTTTTTTTATTGACAGGCATTGTAAATCATAGTTTGTATCATTTAGGTCAGATAAAGTTATTGATGAAGTTATAGGTAGGTTGCAAATTGTAGGTTGCGAGGTTTGTCTAAGAGAATCCTCTTTTTATCTATTTAATAGCTGCTCTTTTTAGTATTAGATATAATTTGCGGATAGATTATCTTGGAATAAAATTTTTAATTACATTTTCCTTAGTTTTACCTTGATTAATCGGTACTTATCATTCATTCTAAGCCTAAATGCCCACATCTAAAAGAGAAAATATTATAAGAAGTAAGATTTACGAATTTGTATCTCAACGAATCGTGTATCATTCCATTTTTTGGATAGTTACTTTTCTGTTGTTGTTGTATTTTCAAAATTTTGATAAAAGCTTTTTCTTCCACTTCACCAATGCCTTGCTTCGAACGGCGACCTTAGGTGGCATGATTTATTATAATTATTATTACCTGATAACCAACTACTTAACTAAAGACCGCTTCTTTACCTATTGTGCTTTATTATTACTATCCGTCATTATTATTACCCCATTGAGTAATATTCTTTTCTTTTTTAAATATGCTCAGTATCCTGCTTATCAAAATTATTTAGCAGCCAATCAAAATGTATATTTTCTTATCAATATAACCATTGTAGGCGCCTCGACAGTTGTCAAAATAATTTCAGATTGGGTAAAACACCAAAGGGAAAGAACCGAATTGCAGACTCAAACAATGCAATCAGAATTACGGTTTTTAAAGTCTCAAATCAATCCACATTTCCTCTTCAATACGCTTAATAATTTATATGCACTGACTTTGAAAAAATCAGACAAAGCACCAGAAATTGTGATTAAGTTATCCGAGATGATGCGCTATATGTTGTATGAATGCAACGAAAAAAGAGTGCCTTTATCGAAAGAGGTCAATTATATCCAAAATTATTTAGACTTGGAAGCATTGCGACAAGGAAAAGAGGTAGAAATAAATTTTGATGTCTATGGAGAAGTAGGTAATCAAACAATTGCGCCTTTAATGTTTATCCCATTTTTAGAAAACAGTTTTAAACATGGTCTAAATCATCATATCAGTCAAGGATATGTCGATATCAGATTAGATGTGGAAAGTGCTGCTGTTCGACTTCGTATTGAAAACAGTAAACCAGATTCTGTTCCACTTCCAGAACATCCAAGAAGTGGAGGAATTGGTTTGGTAAATGTAAGAAGAAGGTTGAATATTCTGTATCCAGAGCAATATGAGTTGAAAGTAGAAAATGAACCTAATTCCTATGCAGTGGATTTAAAACTTAATTTGGATTAATGAAAAAAACGAATGTACTACGATTGCTTGACCAAAAGAAAGTCACTTACCAAATAGCAACTTACGAATATGACTCGGCTAATTTCACCCCAGAAAAGATGCAAGAATTTGTAGATTTTGATATTAACCTACTCTATAAAACGCTTGTAGGAAAAGGTAATAAAACGGGTCATCTAGTCGGGGTTATACCAAAAGATAAAACACTGAATTTCAAATCATTATCAAAAGTATCGGGTAATAAAAAAATGACCTTAATTCCTCAGAAAGAGTTATTACCCTTAACTGGATATATCAGAGGCGGCTGTTCCCCAATGGGGATGAAAAAACAATTTCCTGTTTATCTGGATGCCTCTATGCTGGACCATGAATTAATTTATGTGAATGCGGGACAACGAGGGGTTTTGGTTGGCTTGAAGCCTGAAGATTTGGCGAAGGTTACGGGTGCACCTTTTGAGGAAATTGCGGAGTAGTTTTCATAATAGCTTTTTATCTCTTAGTAAATTTACGTTACGTTAGAAAGGCAAATCAAAACATTATCAATATCCGTTAGCAACCATCCGTTGGCAAAAAAAAACCAACGGATGGATGCCAACGGATATATTATTAGACAGGATGCCCTTTAAATTTTATTTGCCGACTAACACTTCTAAAGACAAGGGGTTTATTGTAAAATGTAAATCCTCGTCTAAATAATACCCTTCTCCATCGATATGTACCGGCATTGGTTTTTTTCCGCTAATTTTTATGTCTTTGCCTGAGTAGGTGGATACCAAACTACTTTTATGAAAAGAGGCATTAAAGAACCGCCAAAGACTAAATAGATAACGCCATTTCGGCACCTTTTTCACTAGCAAAACATCTAGAATTCCATCATCTAATTTAGCTTGAGGAGCAATGACAAAATTATAGCCAAACATCTGGGCGTTGGCAACTTCTATCACCAAACATTCCTGTGTAACTTCTTGATTATCAATTCTTATGGTATAGGTTTCAATCGGGTAAGACCATGCTTCTAATAGCGCAAATTTGGTATAAGCATACAATCCTCTAAGCGTACTTTGTTTAGCTTTATATGCAACTAAAGCATCAAATCCTGTTCCTCCTAAATTCACAAAGGGCCGACCATTTAATTGGCAGGTATCAATGGTAATGGGCTTTGAATTATTGAGTATATCAACTGCTTTTTTAATATTTCTTCCTAGTCCCAAATGCATGGCAAATCCGTTGCCTGACCCACCGGGTAGAATACCTAATTTAACGGTTGTGCCTATTAATGCAGTGGCCACTTCGTTTACTGAACCATCTCCACCTACGGCTACTACTATATCATAATTTTGTTCGACTGCTTCTTTGGCTAAGTCGATGGCATGTCCAGCCGCTTGGGTAAAGGCAATATCAAAATCAAACTGTTTTTTATCAATATACTTTTCAATAATGGCAGGGACATTTTTCTTTCGGCTGAGGCCAGAGAAGGGATTGATAATAAAACGGATTTTTTTTAGTTGATTTTCGTTTGTTCTATTTGTAAAATCTTTATCCAAATGTGTAAATTGTTATAGGTTGTTAAGGTGTTCTGATAATTAGTTATCCCACCATCAGTGTTGCAAAACATACCTATTAAAATAAGGTGACACGGATTTTTTGCAACTAGGGTCTAGGAATTTGAAACTATTATTTATATAATTCTCTAATCAGGTGGAGACAAAAATAAACCAATTTTTAAAAATGCACCTGTGATTAAATCTGGTTCAAATAATTCGTCAAGATTAAGTACTTTTTCGTATCTAGAATCAAAATTAACCTGTAAGCCACCATGGATATTCGCCCAAACCCAAGAACTTAATTGTCGTTCATACTTAGCACCAAACTGTAATTCTGTATGTCTAAAATAATAATCATCAGTAGCCAATGTTTGTTCCCCTCGAAGCGCATAGGCTGCACTAGATAGTTCAGGACCAAAAAGTAATAAGCTGGTAGGCGTGAAATTATACCTCATTAAAACAGAAACAGGAAAGGCAGCTTCTAATCCCCATCTTTCATTATAAGTTCGATTGTATAAAAAGAAAGGCAATACTCTTTTTCTTGTAAAATTATCTGAATAAACGAGTCCTATCCCCCACTCCAAATCCTCTCTTTTTTTTACACCCCATATTACAGAAGCTCTTATCTGTTTAAAATAGGCATCTGTATCAATAATGCCGTCATAATTACCACTAAATGCGCCTCTTACTTGAAGCCCAAGGTAATTGTTCTCCCCTAGAGATTGCAAAAAATAGCTTGTGATTCTAGAGGTTTTTAAAGTAGTATTGTCTAATAAATTTAATTGTTCTGCAAAGGCTGGCTGGATAAAATTAAAATGATATTGCTCTCTAAAATGGTCTAGTCCAATCAGAAATTTAACGCTTGGTTTGATAATAACAGGTATTTTTAATCTTAATCTTAATCGCCCCAAATTATTAACTTTGCTAGGTCTAATTCCAACCGCTACTTCATCAGGCGTGAAGCTTCCCCCAGAAGTTAATTTGTATTCGATTAGGAGTCCTTTTCCTGGTGATTTATTAATAACACCTGGGCTACAAACACAACCAGCATCTTCTGCTTCATAATCAAAATCGTCAGGTAAGAAAATAGGAGGAGTTTGGGCAGCAAGCGTATTATTTAAAAGGAAAAAACAAATAGATAGCAAGAAAATACTAGATAAAATATTCTTGAGGAAAACCAAGTGAAGATATATTTTTCTCGTTATCTGCTGTTTTTCTTGCATTTAAATCTCTTTTTGGAAGCGTTACTAGTACCCAATGTAAAACTATTTTAAATAACCTCAAAAAAAGAAAAAAAATTGTGGAGTTGAAAATAAAATAAGAGTATGTCTAAAGGGTGAAAGAAAAATAAAGTGTACAACTACAACAAGACAATTAGCCTAAAAAAAAGAAGTCCTCAGCTGCAAGCAACTGAAGGACTTATTATCAAAAGGAAAAAGTATATTTTATAGTCAATAATCACTGGTCATTTGACAATAGTTAGGGGAACTAATGACAAATGACCTAATGACTAATAACTATTTTAATACAATCTATTGACCAATACTTTCTTAGTAATGATATTCGAATTATCTACACGGATAGATAAGTGGTACAATCCATTTTGTACATCACCTATATCTAAACGGATAGCTTCAGATGGAATCTCATCGATTGTCAACTGTCGAACAACTTGACCGTAAGTATTAATAATCTGTAAGTTTGCTGTCTGTCCAGCGTGTGCTTTCAAGCTAACGAATAACGCTTCTTTTGCAGGGTTAGGGAAAACTGCTAAAGACTGTAAATCAAGGTTAAAGTTAACCAACTGTACATCTGTGTAATCAAAAGAACCATCTACATAAATTTGCTTCACACGGTAGTAGTTAGCACCTAATGCAGGTTGCGCATCTACTCCTTTGTAATAAGCCAACTCATCAGAATTATCTTTATTTGATACTTTATCCATAGCTTCGAATGTATTTCCATCAATAGATTTTTCAATCACGTAAGCATCATTCATATAGCCAGTATTCGTTAACCATTCAACTGTTACTGCACGGTTATCTTCAAAAGTGTTCAAGTTTAACTGAGGAGCACTTCTACCAGAAGCTCTATTTCCAATTGCAGGAATAGTTACCTTAATATCAACTTCACACTCACCTTGCCAGTTAGCAGTATAGAAATTCACTCTTACCGTGTATTCACCAGGTATAGCGTCAACAGTCATGCTTTCGCCACAGTCACCAGCACAGTCACCAACAGGTACCCAGTTGGCATTAAAGACCTTCACAATTTCGATTGGAGCAGTTAAGCCGTTGATTGTAATACCATCAGTATTTGCAATAACAGATACATTTGCACAATCTAACTCACTGTTGTCTCTTCCTTCGATACATTCTGTTCCGTCACCAGAAAGATTGATGTTAAAGTCACCATGCTGTCCTTGTGCACCTTCATTCAAGATGATTTCCAAACCACTAGTTGGTTGTGTCAACATATCAGCAACAAACCATCCACTACCACCGAAATCATATGCGTCATGTGTAATATTCGCTGCAATACCTAATTGGAAAGCAGGTCCTATTCTCATCACATTCATGCTAGCACCAGCAGCATCGTTGATACCAGTTAACTTACCATCTAAAGTTTCATAGAAGTAGAAATCGTTTACATCAGCAGTTAAACAATTGTGTTGTTTAGGG
>CALJVJ010000402.1 GCA_937974625.1 uncultured Saprospiraceae bacterium | reverse complement strand
CATTCGTTACATTATAACTTCTTGTCAATGTTTCTCCTATTCCTGCTGAGGCGCTAGGACTATGATTGATAGCACCAATAATAATATTGCCGTAAGTAACATCATATTCAGCTCCAAAAGGATTGCCACCATTATTTGAATAATTAACTGGAACCGTTGCCAATAGGACATTTAAGGTATCTTCAAAAGTACCACCACCAATCTTATGTGCTCTAGATTCACAAGAAGCTTTTCTATCAAAATTAAGGGTTATCTGTTCTCCAGGTGCAAGAGTATCAATGGTAAAAAAGGCAGGCGTGTCTCCTATTGCAGAACCAGATGTAACAATAGCAGGCCCCGAAGCATTAAAACTAAAACCTCCATCATAAACTACTCCTGTGCCCATATTCACCCTTAAGGTAACATTTTTAAGCCCAACTGCATCATTTGTAAACTCGAAACTAGCAGCATCATTTCCATTATAAACTTCCAAAGAATTGGCCGTACCAGCAGGATTAGCAGGGCCCCAAGTAATGGATTGACCCAGAGCTATAGAAGTATGAAAAATAAGGATAGAGATTAATACAATTAATCTAAGCATATGAGGAGGTAGTATTTTGGTTTATTAACATGCCCAGATTTCTCTAGGTTTTACTTTAAAAGGGAAAAATTAAAATATATAAACTGTTTAGGTACTGTTTATACTGCAAAGGAGTTGCCAAATTTCCAGAATGAGATAATCCTTCTAGATAAATGAGGTTTAAAGGAAAGATTCATTATAAAAAACTAGTTAAATAAAAATCAAATTAAAATATATTAATACATCCTCATTCTCCAAAAAAAATAGTACTATTACGTCTTATTGCTATTAATATATTCCGATAAAAAATTACGGTATCCATCAAAAAATAAAGCAAAATGAGCTACAATACGTTAAGTCTAAAAGTCCAAGAATACATTCTGACCTTAACCCTAAATCGACCAGAATCCTTAAATGCATTCACTGTTGAAATGGCAAATGAATTGATTGATGTTTTTAATAAAGCAAGTGAGGACGATGCTATTCGAGTAATTGTCGTAACAGGTGCAGGAAGAGCTTTTTGTGCAGGAATGGATTTATCCGTAGCAGGCAATGTATTTGGGTTAAATGAAGATTTAAATCCAACAATGGAAGATATGCATACTCGACTAGCAGACCCGGAAATGATAACTGGGGTAAGAGACACCGGGGGTCGAGTAAACTTGGCTATTTATGAATGTAAAAAGCCAGTTATTGCTGCTATAAATGGAGCTGCCGTAGGAATTGGCGCAACGATGACTTGTGCAATGGATATTAGATTAGCCTCAGAATATGCTAGAGTCGGATTCGTTTTTAATAAAATTGGTATTACACCTGAGGCCTGTTCTACTTGGTTTTTACCAAAAATTGTTAATATTTCCACAGCTCTTGAATGGGTATATACAGGAGAAATCTTAAAACCAGATACGCTCTTGGCAGCAGGTTATATTAGAGGGGTTTATCCAGCAGTAGACTTATTAGAAGAAGCATACAAAATAGCAAGAAAAATTGCAAAGCATAGTCCTGTTGCTGTAGCATTGGCTAGGCAAATGATGTACAGAAATTCTGCACAAGACCATCCAGTAGAAGCGCACAAGGTAGATTCCTTAGCCATTTATTACGCTAGTATCGCTGATGGAAAAGAAGGCGTTAAATCATTCCTTGAAAAAAGAGCACCTGAATTCAAAGGAAAAGCATCAGAAATGCCAGACTTCTATCCTTGGTGGAAACAGAAGCACGTCTAAAAAAAAACTTAAGATACCAAAACCAAAATTTGAAACAAGGTTCTATAGGTAAAATTTATATTGTGACTATATTAAAAAAAGTACATTTAAGTCTAAAATAGGCGCATATAAAATAATCTATTTGGATAAAAAGGATTCCATATTCTACTCCATATTTGGTTTAAAATTAAGAGAATTTATTTTTCTGTAAAAATCATATTATCTTAACAAATCGAATATTCATCTCTTGAATTTGATATTTTAACAAAACAGCATGACAAAATATATACTTTATATCTCCACTTTTTTCATGCTATTCAGTTGTTCTAATCCTGCTAATATTGAAAGTACCGAGGAGGTAAAATCTATAAAAAAAGAGACTTCTAGCATCAAAAAAACAGCATTTAATGTTTGGGCTGCCGCTGACCCTCATGTAACCGTAGATGCAATTCACGGAGTTGAACCTTTACAATTAGCAATTAGGCAATCTGAAGGGTACTGGGATTTCCTACCCAAAATGGAATTAAAACTTGGAGGCATTCCCCCAGCTTTTGATTGGGATATCATGTTGTTAGCAGGGGATTTTACATCTAGTCAATTCCCTCCCAAAGATGGAGAAGGAAAGGTGTTGGTTCGTCAATTTGAAGTAATGGAAAAACATCAAAGAGAGGATATTTATTCCATTGCAGGTAACCACGATGGTGATTATTATGATTTGGGCGTAGGAACATGGTTTCAAAAATGGTTGGACCCAATGGGAGAAAATACTGAATTTTCAGGTGTAGATGCCAATAAGCGAAAATTTCCAGTTGATGGTACTTGGGAACGTTACAAATTCACTTCTGGTAATATTCTTTACTTGATGTTATCAGATTATAATTCGGCGCCAACACCTGTAGGTCGGGGTACTAGTGAACAACATTTACCAGGAGGATTTCCCGCAGGTGCAGTGACAAGGGCCACTTTTAATTGGTGGAAACAACAAGTATTAGACAACCAAGATAAAATAATTATAACCGTGCATCATCACGTTCTAAGAGGCACAACTACTATTTCTTTTCCCAATGGAGGAAAAGGTATCCATGCAAATAATACAGGAGATTTTGAAGGCGCCAGTTATTTGTATTATACGGTAGAAAATCCCAACCCAGAAAATTTTGACTATACTACATCTACAGCCGAAACACCTGGACCATTTGAAGCTTTCTTAGCAGATTTTCAAGCAGAAAACGGGAAACCTGCAATTGACCTTTGGATAGGTGCCCACTCACATGCTCACCCACAAGATACTTATAATGGCAAAGGCTTAGTAGAAAATAAATGGGGGGTTACTTTTATGCAAGTTTCAGCCTTAACGCATTATCATTCGGGAAGAACACCCATGAGTTGGCTATTGAATTTTAATGATAATAGTGATGATTTGACATTGAAAAATTATATTCATCGAGCCCCTTATTATAATCATATTCCAGCCGCCTTAATGAAATCAAAAGGGGTTTTACCAATAGGTGAACAAGCTCCGGAAGGAGGTTTAGATAAAAATGGTTGGTACGCACCTAATCAACGAACCGTAAAATTAAGACATACTTTTGTTGCCCCTTGATGACTTTGTTTAAAATATTCATCTATTGCATCAGGAGCATTGTAACCTAATTAACTATGGACCAAAAAATTTCTCTTTACCCCTTATTATTATTGGTTTTTATTTTAATTAATTGTTCTAGCGGAGAGTCCTATCTAGAAGTAGATGCCTTAACCACTAAAGTGCATACAGAAAGGACCGCCAATTATAAAGAAACTCGAAATGCCTATTTTGGAGACTTCCATATCCATACCAGTTGGTCTTTTGATGCCTTTATTTACAATGTGAGAACTAGTCCCGATGATGCCTATCGTTTTGGGAAAGGAGAAGCTATCCCCCATGTTTCTGGAGCACCTATCCAATTACAGCGTCCACTTGACTTTCTAGCAGTGACTGACCATTCTGAATATTTAGGGGTTATGATGCAAATGAAGGATAAAACTAATCCATTATCCCAATTGGAAATTGCTAAGAGTATCAATGACCCTGACCCTACCATTTCAAAAAAATCATTTGGCAAAATTGGATTTAGCATTGCTACCAACTGGCCTTATAAAGAATTAATCAAAAAAGACATTATTCAAACTACCTGGGAAAAGAATGTAGAAGCAGCAGATAGGCATTATGAACCTGGGAAATTCACCACTTTTCCAGCTTACGAGTGGACTTCTTCTCCAGCAGCCTATTTTACTTGGCCTCAGTATGCTAGAAACATGCATCGAAATGTCATTTTTAAAGGTGGAAAAGTATCTGGTATGCCTTATTCTTCCTTTAATTCCCAAAATCCAGAAGACCTATGGAAATGGATGGAGTTGCAAAGGACAAAAGGAATAGACCTTATGGCAATTCCGCATAATGCAAATATCAGCGATGGAAAAATGTTTGCTCCGACGACAAATGATGGCGATAAAATGGATATCGCTTATACAGAAAGTAGAATGCGAAACGAACCGGTAGCCGAGGTAACTCAAATTAAGGGTACCTCAATGGCACATCCTGCTTTATCTCCAAATGATGAATTCGCAGATTTTGAAATTTATCAATATACTTTAGGAAGAAGTGAACCTAGAGTCGAAAGCCAAGCAAAAGGAAGTTTTGTAAGAGAAGCCTTTAAAGATGGACTAGCGATAGCTCAAGAAATTGGAGGCAACCCTTTTAAATTTGGGGTAATAGGTAGCACCGATTGTCATAATGGCGCTAGTAATATTGAGGAAGATAACCAAATAGGCAAATCTGGGGTACAAGACCCCACCCCTGAAATTAGAATGAGTGATATGAAATCAGGAGAACGGATAAGAAAAGGGGCAGTAGGTGGTGTGGCAGGCGTTTGGGCAAAAGAAAATACAAGAGAAGCCATTTTCGAAGCCTTCCAAAGAAAAGAGGTATTTGCCACTTCTGGTCCAAGAATAAAAGTACGATTTTTTGCTAGTTGGGGTTTTGATAGTATAAATTTCACACAGTCCAATTGGGATTCCATAGCTTATAAAGTAGGAGTGCCAATGGGTGGAGATTTAAGTCAAAAAACAACAACTACTGCTAAGGCTCCTTCTTTTTTAATCAAAGCTATTAAAGATGGAGAAGGAGCAAATTTAGACCGGGTGCAGGTTATAAAAGGCTGGGTGGATAAAAAGGGGCAAACCCAAGAAAAAATATTTAATGTAGCTTGGTCTGATAATCGAACACTTACTCCAGATGGTAAAATTTCAGCGGTGGGCAATACAGTTGATATAGAAACTGCCACTTATTCCAATGATATTGGTGCGGTAACATTGCAAACCATATGGAAAGACCCAGAGTTTGATGCCACATTAGCCGCATTTTATTACCTTCGAGTCTTGGAGATACCGACGCCTAGATGGACTACCTACGATGCAGCTGAACTAAAGATGGCTGTACCAAAGGAAGTACCTGCTACTATTCAAGAACGAGCATGGAGTTCTCCAATTTGGTATAAGCCATAAATATTGGTGCTCGTAGTGGTAAGCTTGAATTAAAAAGTAAAAGAATGGAAAATACACCAAAAAAAAATGAGGACGATGTACCCAAAAAGGTAAGTGACCAAATGCTTGATAAAGGATTGGAAACGTTTAAATGGTGGAACAACTTAGCAACACTTAATAAGGAAGATTCTATACCTATTAGTTTGTTTAAACTGTCCATTCGAATTGTTGGAATTGTCATAATGATTGCTATTTCTCCAATTGCTATCATCGCTTTAATTATTGCCTTCATGGCGGTAATCTAAAATCTAAGTATGCAAATAATAAGAAACAAGCTTTGGTTAAGTTGCTGCTTAATTTTATTGATGCATCAAATTATCCAAAAAGTGCTTTATTATAATATTGGATTGTTTGATAATTACCTCGACCCATTTTTAAGTATGCCCATTTTATTAGGGCTTATTTTACAAGAAAGGCAGCTTGTACGCTCAAACTTCTTCAGCACTAAAAAGTCAATAAAATATCGATTTTCAATTTTAGACATCACCATTGCAACGGTCTTTTTTGCATTAATATTTGAAGAAGGGTTTCCCAAATGGTCCCCTTATTTCACTAAAGATAATTGGGATTATTTAGCTTATGGTAGCGGTGCTTTATTATTTTATATATCTATTAATAAGTAGGTAGACAGGTTTAGTTGCTCACAACGACACCACGACACAACGGCTTAAAGTATTGATTTTTAATTCGTTGTATAGTTGAGGTGCCGATAGCTATCTGGATGAGAAATATTAATATTGATTTGTCCAATTACATAAATCATCTTTAGAGTATGTCTAAAATTTCAATCTGTTAATAAGTAGTGAAATATCACATTTGTTGAAAAATGATTGAGTGATTGTGCGATTGTGTTTTGACGTAAAAACAATCATGCAATCATACAATCACTACAATTTTAGCGAAAAACAAGTAAATATTTCCTGTTTTTCAAATTAAACAAATAAGATTTTTAGACATACTCTTAAGTCCATTAAAAACTAAGCATCATTAAAAAAATGGGTCTCTGACAAATCCCGTGATAAAGTCGTTTCCATTCCAATTTTTTTCTCTCCTTTCAGTCAGAAAAAAGTTTGAAATTAAATCGACCACGGAATTTGTCAGAGAACGAAAAAAATAAACAAACATGAAACGAATACCTTTCCTTCTGTTCCTATTTCTCTTGACTAATTGTCTTCAAGCACAAGACCAACCTAATATTATTTTTATGCTCTCCGATAACCTTGGTTATGGGGATTTAGGCTGCTATGGTGGTGGTATTATCCGTGGGGCACCAACACCAAATATTGACCAATTAGCCAGCGAAGGAATCCGATTTACCAACTTTAATGTAGAATCAGAATGCACTCCATCTAGGTCTGCATTGATGACAGGACGATATGCTGTCAGGTCAGGAACTACTCGTGCGGTTCCCATTCAAGGAATCCCACAAGGTATGGCGCCTTGGGAAGTGACTATAGCAGAAACCTTAAAGGAAAAAGGGTATGAAACGGCGATTTTTGGTAAATGGCATATTGGGGTGGAGCAAGGAAGATTCCCAACCGACCAAGGTTTTGATGAATGGTGGGGCATTACCAATAGCACAGACGTCGTAAGTTGGCCAACAAGGGTTGGTTTTGATTCTACTTTAATTAAAGCATTTCATGTATTAGGTGGAACAAGTAAAGATGGGGTAAAACCAGTCATGCCCTATAATTTAGCTGCTCGACCCTTAATGGATGAAAAAATCCAGCAAAAGTCAATTGATTATATTAAAAAGCAAGCGGCAGCCAAAAAACCATTCTTCCTTTACATTCCTTGGATAGCGGTGCATCATCCACCAATCCCCCACCCTGACTTTAAAGGCAAATCTGGCAATGGAGATTTTTCAGATATGATGATAGAACATGATTATCGAGTTGGAGAAATTGTAAAAGCAGTATCAGCTGCTGGTTTAGCAGGGAATACAATTATAGTTTATGCTAGTGATAATGGTCCAGACCGTGCCTACTTTCCAGAAATTGGTGATACCGGCCCATTTCGAGGATATTTAGGAAGTGTTCATGAAGGGTCCATTCGTACACCGATGATGATTCGGTGGCCCAATAAAATAAAGGCAGGACAGGTAAGTAACGAAATCGTTTCTATTACGGATTTTATGCCAACTTTGACCAATCTAGTCGGTGGTAATTTACCCAAAGACCGTGCATTTGATGGTGTAGACCAACAAGGGTTATTTTTCAATAACACAGGTAAATCGAAAAGAGATGGGGTTTTATTTTTCCACGATGAGACTTTTGTAGCCGCGAAATGGCGGCAATTTAAAATTTACTTCCAAGATGAAGGAGTCCAGCAAGAAGAACGAACTTATAGAGATTTATGGGCCCCCCAAGTGTTTAATATCATGCAAGACCCAAAAGAATTACATGATATCAGCTTAAAAAATTTATGGATTGTCGGTCCAGCCTTAAATCAATTGGTTCCGTTTTATGCGAGTGTGCGTCAGTTCGGTTTAGTAGAATCCGGTGCAGCCAAACCAAGTCCAGGTGAAGTGATAATCCCTTTTACAAAGTCAGCTCAATTGAAAGAATTATTTGATAAGATGTTAGCGCAGGCAAAGGCAAAAGCGATGCAAAAAGCTAAAGAGCAGCAAAATAAAAATTAGATTGAGAATATAAGGGTTCATAAACTAAATAGACATTGAATAAAATAGAATTTTAAAAAAGGTGGTGATTATGCTATACAAAATCGGACAATTATTAGTTATCCTTTCCCTTAGTCTTTTATTCTTAGCTTATTCCAACTTTGCACCGACCGCCTTACAAAATGAAAATATAGTTGGCTATGTAAAAAATCATTTTGTCCGAGAAATTATTTTTGGGATTGCATTGACCATTTGGGCCATCAAATTGGCACTTTTACCAAAGGAAAAATTACCCTTTCAGCAATTGTTTGTGCTAGGTTCAGTGGTAATTTTTCCTTTCTGGATAGCTTACTTATTGGGGTGGTCTGACCAAGGATTAGCAGAAATTTGGGGGAAGGCGATTAATACTCAAGCTGCTTATATTTTGCATACATCCCAAGTAGTTTTGTTTTTAGTAGGGTTGCTATTGATAGGTTTGGCGCAGAAAAAGAAGATGTAGGTAAAAATTGTTCAATAAATTCGATTTATCAAAACATCAATCCTTAAAATTTGTTACCCTTTTTTAAGTTTTATTCAAACTCTACACAAGCATGCAAGAAGCTACCTATTTCATGAATTTTGACGAAGAAATCGTCCAGCAATTTGTCTCTAAAAACAGTTCACCAGATAAATCAAAGGAAGAAAAAACTATCGAATTATACTATGCAGTCAGGGATTTAATTCGGTATGACCCGTACACTTATAGTTTTGAAAAAGACACTTTCCAAGCGTCTCATGTAATTGAAGTAAAAAGAGCCTGGTGTGTACCAAAATCAATTTTATATACTGCTTGCTGTAGAGCAATTGGCGTTCCTGCTAAGCTAGGATTTGCAGATGTTCGAAATCATCTATCTACGGAGCGAATGCGGCAAACAATGAAAACAGATATTTTTATTTGGCATGGCTATACTTCCGTTTTTTTACATGGAAAGTGGGTCAAAGCAACCCCTGCATTTAATATAGAGTTGTGTGAAAAATTTGGGTTAAAGCCACTAGAATTCGATGGAATCGCAGATAGTATTTACCATCCTTTTGATGTTGCAGGAAATGAGCATATGGAATATTTAAAAGACCATGGCATTTTTGACGAGTTTCCTTTTGAAACAATGGTAAATGCTTGCAAAACATTTTATGGAAATCCAGAGAAAAACACTGCTGATTTTGACGAAGATGTAGAAAAAGAAGTAAGTTTGAAAGCTTAAAATATTTTGTCAAAATAATAAATGCAAAATAAGCAGTACATACCTTACCAATCGAACGAACAGGCTTTTATTATTCGAAAGATAAGAGCCAATTTTGATGCTGTTTCTATTGGAGAACAACCGCATCGGCATGAATTTACCGAGTTTTTATACATTAAAAGTGGAAAAGGAAAGCATGAAATTGATGGTATCGAATATAACCTAACACCTGATACATTTTACATTATTTCAAAAGGACAAGTTCATAATTTCCTGTATGCCAGCGACATAGAAGGCATACTCATTCGATTTAATGATAGCATTTTACCTGCTGTTCATTCTTCAAAAGAAGGGTTTTATTATAATTTAATTTTTGCCTTACGGAATTATAATGAGTTACCTATAAAAAAGGAAGATAGTCAATTAATAGACTTATTATTGAATAGAATGCTGATAGAATATCAAGGACAAATTTCCAAAGTCATTGATCTTAGTTTAATTCAACACCTGCTCTACCCTATTATCATTTTATTAAATAAGCAAGTCTCTGCCAATATAGATGCACAAGACCACCAGCAAGACCAATTTTCAAAATTTATCAACTTATTAGAAAAATCATTTAAGCAACACCGTCACCTCCAATTTTACGCAAATGAGCTGGGCTTACCTCCAAGAAAATTAACAGAGATATGCCAATCTAAATCGGGTAAAACAGCTAAAAAAATCATCAATGAAAGGGTCATCACTGGCGCAAAAAGATTAATGAAATACACGACCCTTCCTTTGAAAGAAATAGCACATTCATTAGGCTATAAGGACCTAGGTTATTTTTGTAGATATTTTAAAAAAGCCACAGGAAAAACCCCCACGGAGTATAAAAATGGGTAAGAGAAAGTAAGGACTAATACTTAGTATTAGATTTGTTGGCTAATAATTCTTTTTTATAAGTTGCAGCTAATGCCTTAGTCGCTTTTGCCAATAATATAGTATCTAAACCGACCCCGACCATTAATGCACCAGCATCCATATAGGTTTGAATCAATAGCTTAGAACCAGTTAGAAAACCAACTATTTTTCCTGCTTTTACAATCTTTTTAACGGTGTCCTTTACCAATGCCACTACTTCTGGATGTCCTGCTTGACCTAAATAACCCATAGTTGCGGCTAAATCTGCTGGTCCAATAAAACAAACATCCAAACCATCTACTTCTAATATTTCATCTAAAGCATCTACTGCTTTTATAGATTCAATTTGACCGATACAACACATTTGGTCATCGGCTAATTGGAAATAATTATTTACTCGATTCCATTGAGCCGCACGAGCCAAAGCAGTTCCCACTCCTCGAAAACCAACAGGTGGATAGCGCATGGCTTTGGCAATTAATTCCGCTTGGTCAGCTGATTCAATCATTGGTGCTAAAATATTTTGCGCACCAGCATCCACTAATTGTTTTATTTTAATAGGGTCAGCAGCAGGGATTCTTACGATAGTTGGCACATTATGCGATTGGATGGCTTGCATATTGTGCAAAGTGGTCCGCAAGTCAAAAGGCGCATGTTCTCCGTCAATACAAATCCAGTCGAATCCCGCACCAGCACAAATTTCAGCAGCATAACTATCTGGGATACCATTCCAAATTCCGTATTGCTGTTTACCCTTTAGGAGATTCTCTTTTAAAATATTTTTTCTAATTTCCATAAAAAATGAGTAAATGGTTGAATGAGAAAATGAGTAAATGTTGGGATTGTGCTAGATTTAAGCTTTGTACTATATAAAAACCCTTTGTTTAACTATTAAATCGTGCTTTGGTGACAATGGCTAGAATCTCACCAATTTCTTTTAAAAGTCTTGCTAATTCAACTTTATTACAATTAATGTTGGCTCCATCTATCAATTCCAACCAATATTGGCTTTCATCAGCTTCTTCGACAATTATACTAATTTTGAAGACCATTCAGCTTTGGAACGACCTCTAAAAGCAGCTCGATAATTCGCCCCTGTAGAAGTAGCTTATTTTATTAATTGAAAAGAAATGGTTCTACAGCCTCTAGTTTTTGGCAAGAGTTCACAAAAATGAATAACATCAATTGCAAACTGTTTAGTTTTAACCTTCATCTTTTTCAAGAAAGCTTCTTTTTCTTCTTTGGTGTATCTCATAATATAGTTCAATTTGGTTAGACGATATGATTATTAAATATAAAAAAAGCTACTGGTAATCCAGATTTACTCATCCAATCATTTACTACTTTAATCATTTCACCCTTCAACCAAAATAACAAGAAACACTCCCCATATCTTTAAAATCTGCGTGAATCGTATCACCCTTTTTCACCTTTAGAGCACCTGTAAAAGAGCCCGCCAAAACAACCTCTCCAGCCTTTAAGGAAATACCAAAAGCAGCATATTTTTTTGCCAGCCAAGCGATTCCATTAGCAGGATGGTTCATAACCGCCGCCGCTACTCCGGAATCTTCTATTACTCCGTTTTTTGAAAGCAAAGCACTCACCCATCTTAAGTCAATAATATCAGGCTTCATGGGGGTACCTCCCATAATAATTCCACCATTAGCGGCATTATCCGAAATGGTATCACGGACGGTTCTTTTGTATCCCGTATTGGGGTCAATTCTAAAGGAACGGGCAGCAATTAATTCCAAAGCAGGCACCACGTAATCCGTAGCATTTAAGACATCAAAAATAGTGATGTTAGGTCCTTCTAAATCCTTTTTCAATACAAAAGCCAACTCTACCTCAATCCTTGGGTCTAAAAAATTATCAGTTTGAATGGTACCACCATCCTCAAAAACCATGTCATCTAATAGAAATCCAAAATCGGATTCATTGATGTTCATTATTCGTTGCATGACCTTGGAGGTCAATCCTATTTTATGACCGATAATCCTTCTTCCTTCCTTTAATTTAATCACTTTCCAAGCATGCTGTATAGCATAAGCATCTTCAATTGACATATTTGGATGCTCCACCGTAATAGCAGTTATTTGCTGTCTTTTTTGTTCTGCTTTATGGTGTCTCTCCGCTTGAAACTGGATTTGTTGTTGGGTCAAAGTGGTCATAATCAATTATTATTCGCTTATTATGTGAAGAGTATCCCACTAAATTAAGTCAAAAAAGTAGGATGGCAGATAGATTATATAAAAAGTACAATATAAACGCTTAAAAATACAATTCATTAAGTGAAATCTTAAAATCAGTAGGATTATTTTAGCATATTGAAAGGGATTTTATAGGGAAAAGTTTGTTTATGTGGCAAAGGTTAATTAATCAGAAAATATTAACTGAGTAAATATTACTTACAAAATGGTATTAATTTTCATTATTAAAATTTATCAAAAAGCCACCAACAAAAGTTGGGCCTTTAAATAATAGGACTAGTCTTTCTTTCTATTAACCTATTTCAGAGTCCTAGTGAGATTAATAAATTTAAGAAAAGGATGCTATTAAAACTATTCAACTAAATCTCCCGTGAGGGCTTGTATTCATTCCGACAAAAGTCCCTAATTTTCTATCCATTTTATCTAAATTTTGTAATTACTCAAACTAACTATTGTTTACATTTGTATTATCCTTTTCGATAAGTAACGATGAAACGATAAGTCCCTCAAATTAAACGAGGTTATTGTTTTCCATTAATAAGTTGCTTTTTTAATAAACAGTTGAGCTATATGAGAAAGCTATACTACCTTTTTTTTATTGTGGCAAGTTGGCACCCCCATCCAATCGTTGCACAATCCATCTCTGTTGATGTATTCCTTTTTGATAAAGAAAGTAAACAACCAATTCCAGATGTCCATGGATTTTTAGTGAATACAACCTTTGGAGATATTTCTAATAAAGAAGGTCGGATGCAAATCAGTTTCCCTAATCAAATAAAAGAAGATTTAATCCTTAGTCATATCAGTTATGATACTCGATTGTTGGAGCACGAGGATTATAAAAAGCTAAAAGGGCAAGACACTATATGGCTAAATCCTAATTATTTCGAGGTTTCAGAGGTCGTTGTAACTGCAAAGAGAAGTAATTTATGGAAAAAACAATTCAAAAAATTTAGAAAATATTTTTTAGGAGAAAATAAAGCAGCAGAAAAATGCAAAATTTTAAACCCAGAAGTTTTGAGGTTTAACCATCAAAATGGAACGTTCCGCGCTACTGCTGTGGACTTAATTAAAATTCAAAATGACTATTTAGGTTATGAGATAAACTATTTATTAACCGAACTTTCTGTCAAAGAAAACGGTTCTTCTGCTTATGCAGGAAAAGCCGTTTTTATAGACCAGGAAAATGAAGTTAAACAAAAAAGAATCACAAAAAACAGAGAAGAAGCCTATTTAAATAGCCCTAAGTTTTTCTTCCACACCTTGTTGACAGATAGACTTTCCGAAAACGGCTTAGAAATGGAGATTGACACCTTATTGTCGAATGGTTTCGAAAAATTGTGGACACCAACAAGGGAAAACCTTTTATTAAAAACAGATGAAAAAGGGCAATATTTAGTACAATTCCCAGAATTCTTAAAAGTTGTCAATCTTAACACCAAGGAAGTCCACTTTGAAGAAAAAGGCGTTCGAGCAGGAGGTCTAGAAAGTCAAAAATTTAGTAGCTCAGCTAGAGAAAGTGACTTCAAAATGGAATTTGCGACCTCCTACTTGTATAAAATAGCTCCTTATTTAAAATTGAATGAATTTGGCAATGTATTAAATACAAAAGTGGTCAAGGAATACGGTTATTGGGCAGACCAAAAGATGGCCTATCAACTACCTTTTGATTATGGAAATGACTATCAAAGTCAGTTAAAAATCGATGCATCCACTTTAAAAAATGTAACTGAAGGTGGTACAGCATTTAAAACACAAATAACAAACAATCAGAAATTAAAACTATTCACTAAATTAATTTATGAGCAAAATACCGAGATAAAACTTAAAATTTTAGCTGAAGTAGATAAAATATGGGAGTCAGAATTTATACCAATTCTAGTAGAATTTTTAAGGTTGAATACAGACAAAGTTTTCCTCAAAAGAGTAGAAAGGTTACTAACTCAAAAAACGGGGGAGGCATTTGGTCAAGACCCTTTAAGTTGGTTACAGTGGTTGTGGAAAAAGGAATCACTCTATGGCGTTTATTACGGTGAATTTAAAGCCAATTATTACCAGCACATCGACCCAAAATTTAAAAAGTATTTTTTAAATCAAGCAAAAACCTCCAAAATTAGATTAGATGAAATTGTTTGGGGTGGCGTCAAACAAGATGGCATTCCCCCACTCCGTCAACCAAAATTATTAACCGCAAATGAAGCAGATTATTTGGATAATAATGACCTTATTTTTGGTGCTTATATTAATGGTGTAGCTAAAGCCTATCCAAAACGAATATTAGCATGGCATGAATTTTTTGTAGATGATTTTAAAGATACAAAAGTAGCAGGTGTTTATTGCACTTTGTGTGGCACAGTGATAGCCTATGATATGGTTTATGAGGATAATTTTCACGATTTAGGCACTAGTGGCTTTTTATATCGTTCTAATAAATTGATGTACGATAAAGCAACTCAATCCCTTTGGAACACCATTGAAGGCAGTCCTGTTTTAGGTCCTTTAGCTGATAAAAACATAGTTTTACAAACCTATCCTTTAGTCACAACAACTTGGGGGGAATGGAAAAAACAGCACCCCACCACCCTAGTCCTTTCATTGGATACAGGTCACAATAGAAATTACGATGAAGGAGCAGCATATGCTAACTATTTTGCTACAGACGACCTGATGTTTCCCGTTCCTAGGATGAATAATCAATTGGCAAATAAAGCAGAAGTATTAATCATTCGTGCGCCAAATTATAGGAAAGACCCTTTAGCAATTTCCATCGATTATTTAAGAAAAAAGAAATGGTATAAAGGAAAAATTGCAGATACAAATTTTGTGGTCCTTGCGGATAAAACAGGCGCGGCAAGAGCTTTTGAAACGAATGAAATAAACTTCGTTGGTATTAAAAAAGGGAAGTTAAAGGATGATACTGGAAAGTTGTGGACGCTAAATAAAGATAAATTACAATCTACTGATAATGAATCACTTAATCAGTTTTCAGCTCATAATATTTTTTGGTTTGCCTGGTTTAATACCTATCCTAATACGAGGCTCGTGAAATAAGATTATACTTAAATAGAACTTTCTTTAAATTGATAAATCATTTAGTACTAATTTGATTTAATTTACCTAAATCTGTGTTAATAAAAATCCGTGTTAGTTTAATTTTATAATATGGATTTTCTATAACACGAATATGAAACCATTATTGTTCTGTAAATTGGCATGCTATTATTGTTTTAAAGCATTTACCTATCTTATGAATTCTTTTATAGTAGACGCTTTGTTCAGTTCGCCAAAATGTTCGATTAACACCTTTTGATGACCCTTTTCCTTCTGCCACCAAGACTTTAATACATTATAATTCGATATACCCTCTAATAAGAATAGCCACATTTCGATAAAAATTCATAAAATATTTTTTTAAGAACCAAAGTTAAAAAAACGCTTAACCGTTTTGAAATGAAGCTCAGGTCGAGTCTCATTTTTATGTTTTAGTTCTTCTTTTAATTCTTCGTGTAATAAAGGTAAGGCATGAAATGGAACACTAGGATAAGCATGATGTTCTGCATGGTAAGGCATATTCCACATAATCCATTTTACAAATTGATTGGTTGGCACACTTCGAGTTCTATCTAAAATATCCCCTTCGTGAGGGCAGCCATTATGCTCCATCACTAAGTAGAAGGACAATAAGCAATGACCAATCACTTGCCCCAAGAAGATGCCCCAAAAGCCAGGATTTACATAAATGGCAAGCAGCAGCAGACCGATATAAATGGATAAAATAATGCCACATTCAATGGCTAAGACTTTCCTCATTCTTGGGCGGATGTAAGGCGCTAAATTTTTCCTTATCATCTCTGGCCAACCGAAGACACTGAGAATCATCAAATTAATTTTTAATAAAAGATAAGGAATGCCTGTAACGAAAGATAAATAAAGTGGAGGGTTGATGAGTACCTCAGGTGCAGGTTTGTCTCCGATAGATATTTCTGGGTCTTTCCCTGGAATATGGGTATGTCTATGGTGCGTGAAATGCAATTCTCTAAAAATGCCTAATGGATACAAATGGGCAAATCCTGCTAATCTAGCGCCAATCAAATTGAGATTCCGAGATTTAAAAGCGGTAGCGTGTCCAGTCTCATGAAGGGCGGCAAACATGCTACAACAAATGATGCCTAATCCTAATTGAGCTACAAGAAAAAATAACCAGGAAGCATTCCAACTCAAGACTACTAAAACATTAAAAATCAGGAATAAGGAAAACATAGTAACGAAACGAATAATGGCAGGTTGGTCACTTCGTTTATTTAATAATCGAAGTTTTTCTTTATTAATTTTTTGACTTTTATGAAAGTGATTATCCATGGCTTCTGATTTTTAAACTGTTTTTCACGAATTTAATAATCACAATATCTGGAAGATTTTCTTTGAAATCGTCTTATATGCTTAGATTTAATATATTCGGACTTGTTTTTAGTAAAATTCTCAATAGCAATCAGCGGTATCATTCATCCTCCTCTATCTGCCACCAAGGCGTAGCAACAGTCCTTTCATAGAGTGCAATTTCTCTATCCTAAAGCACTTACGTAGTCAAAGGGAATACGGTGTACATTATTTGAAATTATAAATATTGGTAACAAATTGGATTTTTAGCCAACTTCCTATAACAAGTAATAGTGGACCGAGGAAAACAAAATGAACCCTTTAGATCAATTATTTAGAAGAAGGCTTATTAGATAATGATGAAATGGGGTAAAGATATATATAGGATTTAATGATTCTCTCTATAATAGGGTTTACTTTTTGGTGGTAAAACGCTTATAAAACCTAATTCGCATAAGTAGGCAAAGAGAAGGTAAAGGCAGTACCTTTATTGAGTTGGCTCGTAACTTTTATAGAAGCATTATGTAATTCTAAAATCTTTTTGACAATTGCCAAACCTAAACCTGCTCCGTTATTTGATTTTGAGGCAGTTTTATTAATTTTACGATAACGGTCAAAAATAAAAGCTTGTTCCTCTGCAGGAATTCCAGGGCCTGTATCTGCTACCATAATTTGCACTCCGTCTTTTAATTCTTCCAAACTTATGGTAATGGTTCCACCTTTTGGTGTAAATTTCAAAGCATTATCCATTAAATTTTGAACTACTCGTTCTACTAAAGAAACGTCTGCAAAAACCACAGGTAAATTTTCTTGATGTGCTACTTTAACGGTAATTTCCTTTTCTTCCGCAATCACTTGATATTTAGAAAAAGCATCGGCGACCAAGTCGGTCATCTGGAATGGCTCCTTATTCGGTTCAATTTGTCTGGCTTCTAATTTAGCGTATTCAAAAAGTTGGGTGATTAAATCAGAAAGCTTTTCAGAGCTATTTAAAATAATATTTAGGTATTTCTGGCGGTCCTCAGTGCTGATTTTATTTTCTTTCATTTGCAATGTCTCCACATATCCTTGCATAATGGCTAAAGGAGTCCTCAAGTCATGAGAAACGTTGGCAATTAATTCTCTTCTGAGGTTTTCGACAGACTTTAATTCATCAATATTGGCGACCAATTTATCTGCCATCTCATTAAAGGTTTCTCCCAAAACTGGAAAATCTCCTTTTGCATTTTCACAAACTCTAACAGATAAATCCCCGTCTTTAAATTTTCCGACCGTTTCAATATATCTTCTTAGGTTTTTTGTCAAAAACCAAATGGCAATTAGACCAATAATCATTGCGGTAATTAATGCCGCTGTAAATAAGTAAATACCCACCTTAGGGACGTAACATTCAATTAAATAAGTAGCAATGGACATTTGTTCCTCACTGGCTAAAACAATGTATAAATAACCTTGTAACTGATTAGTTGACTTATCTTTAATTTCTGCGGCAGAAAAAACATTTTGAACACCGGGAGACTTCGGGTCATCTCCTTTAATGAAGGTAAATTTCTTTTTATTGACAAAGGTTTTAATGGGTTTTAAATCTACCGATTCCGCCTTAATTTTAGATTCAGGAGCGACATAGGTAATTATTTTTCCAGCTGTATCTAACAAATATATTTCTATACTTGGGTTGATGACCATATTGGAATTAATAATCTTTTGGACCGCCATCGTATCCACTCGACCATCCACCAAAGGGGTTACCTCTTTAATCATTTTATCCGCAATTCCTCCATACAACATTTGATTGGTTTCTTGCAAATATTCTTTGGCAAAAAAACCAGTCAATCCTACAAAAACAAGTCCTAAAATCAAAAATAAGCCTAATAAAATGGCGGATATTTTTAAAAATAAATACTTCATATGACAGTTCCTATTTTATACTTCTTCGTTAAATCTATAACCAACCCCCCAAGTCGTCAAAATATAGATGGGTTTTTGAATATCTGGTTCTATTTTGTTCCTAAGTCGATTAATATGAGAATTAACCGTATGCTCAAACCCGTCAAAATCATAGCCCCAAACAAGATTAAGTAACTTAGAACGGTCGTAACTTTTACCTGGATTACTAGCCAATAAGGTTAATAGTTCAAATTCTTTCGGGGACAATTCCACTCGTTCATTTTTAATAGTGACTTTTCTTAAATCGGTATCAATTTTTAAATCACCAAAATCTAAAAGAGTTACTTTTTTAGCAACCTTTTTATCAGCAGATTCCATTAAATCTATTCGACGAAAGACCGCTTTAACCCTTGCTAAAAATTCTCTAATACTAAAAGGTTTTGTAATATAATCATCTGCACCCATTTCTAAGCCTAAAACCTTATCAATTTCTTCTGAACGGGCAGTTAGCATTAATATTGGTGTGCTGACGTCTTTCGCTCTTAAGGTACGGCAAATTTCAATCCCATCTTTATAAGGAAGCATAACATCTAAAAGAATTAAATCATAAGTATTATTCAATCCTTTTTCTAAACCCAATTTTCCGTCTAAGGCCTTATCAACTTCACAACCGAGGTCTGTCAAATGCAGTTCAAGTAAATTTATAATATTGGGGTCATCTTCAACAACTAATACTTTCTTCATAGTCAGAGTAGCCGTGACGGCAATTTTGGGTTTGTTTAAAAATTTTACAACAGTCTTTATTTTAGATTCACTTCTTACCACTTCCAGATATTTTGTAATATACGATGAATCTCCAAAAAATAGTCATCAAAAAACTTTGATTGGTGACTACACAAAAAAGGGACTTTACAAAAAATGAAAGTCTAGAATTTCTTCTCAATTTCCTACTTATCTTATTGATAAAAAATTCTACCTTGTGCCCAAATTCATGAATATCGTTTATTAGTGATTAGTTAGATGTACTTATCTTTTTACACTTACAAAAGTACACTTTAAGTATCACAGAAATATCACAGAAAGGATAAGGTTTAGTAACAAACAAATAATAAGTTCAGCATTTCAAGCTAGAGATTTTGTTCCAAGGCTAGGCATTTTTTCTAAAAATAGTCTGCTATTGCTATAAAAAATAACGATGCATTGGGGCAAAAAATCAGTTCCTAAATGTAGCAGTTATTGTTTACTCGTTACTCAGTAACATTTTGCAAATAAAAACATGTATAAAACACTAAAAAGCATAACTAAATCAATTGTTCCTAAGCAACTAATCCGAAAGTATAAAGCTTCACTTAGGGAAGTGGTATATCTTTTTTACAAAGGAAATAACTATGCTTGTAATTTGTGTCAAGCGAAGCTTAAAACGTTTTTAACACTCTCCAATAACGACCTATTATGTCCTAGGTGCGGCAGTTTGCCACGAACCAGAAGGTTATATCAAATAATAAAAAGTAAAGAATTATTGCAAGGTAGTATATTACACTTCTCGCCTCCATTGAGTTTGCATAAAAAAATTAAGGAACATCCTAATATCCAGTATATTAGTTCCGATTTTGAAAATGAATTTATAGCGGATGTGAAATATGATGTTACAAAAATTCCTGTCAAAAAGGAAACATTCGACTTATTCATCGCTTATCATATATTAGAACATATTGAAGCCGATGCAACAGCAATGAAAGAGTTATTTAGAATAACAAAAAAAGAAGGGTTTGGCTTGATACAAACACCGTTCAAAAAAGGAGAAATTTATGAAAATGCCAACATTAAAACACCAGCAGCTAGGTTAAAGCATTTTGGTCAACAAGACCATGTTCGCATATATAGCGTGAATGGCTTAAAAAAGAGATTGCAAACAGCTGGATTTAAAGTAGAAGAATTAATTTTTTCAGAAAAAGCAGAGAATCCTTATGGGTTCAAAGCAACAGAAACTGTTTTATTAGTTAGGAAGCCCCTAATCTAATTATCGCCGTTTCACCACCTCTATCCCACTCTCGTTCCCAAACCCTGACAAGGCATAAGAAAAACTCAATAAAAAGTACCTACCAAGGGATTGAATCCTTTGTTCTTGTAGAAAATTTAATTGACTTATTCTGTTAATGCCAATATTTTGATTTAATAGATCATGTCCTGAAATTTTTAAAGTGCCTCGTTTTTTTGCTAGAAAATGATATTCAATCCCAGCCTGCCAAATCGCAATATCCGTTGCGGCACCAAAAGAAGCATTAGAGTATTTTGAATAATCTATAACTGAACCAATCGTCCAACTATCCGCTAATTTTAGGGTCAGTTCTGTATAAAAAAGTTGTCGATTATAACTTTGATTTTGTTGTACTTCCAAATCGTAGGCCACCTTATTTCCTGACCATTTATAGCCTACTAAAATTTCAATTAGCTCAATATTCTTGTTAGACAAATTACCGCCTAAGCGAATTTCTTTTCTATTGTAAGGATTATTAAAGCCGTTTACTAGATAATTGCCATTATAGACATCATAATTTGCGGTTAAATTTAATTTACTCGCTAAAAATTTCAAGGGCGCACCGAAGGATAAATAACTACCAATTCTTTGGTCTTTTTCGAAATTAATGGGCTGAATTGTTTGTCTAAACTGGTCATCGACGGTTCTGGCATAGAGTATTTTATGATTGGTAAATGTAGCTTCCAAACTTGCGAAAATACTAACTGTACTAAACTGGTCAAAAGAATTAAAATTTAGTCGAAAATCATTCAAATATTCAGGTATTAAATCTGGGTTTCCTTGGTAAATATTGAGCGGGTCGCTATTGTCAATTATTGGTTGCAATTGTTCTATAGATGGTTCTCTAACCGTGGTTCTATAATCAAATCTTAAGCTTTTAGTTGGCTTAAAATCATAAGTCAATCTACCCTTTGGCAACAAGTTAAAAAAGTCTTTTTTAATGGTGACATTATTTAATAATAACCGACCTTTCAAACTAGCATTTTGAGTCGTCAATCCAGCATTCAATTTGATTTTTTTAGCAGTCCATTTATAATTTAATCCTGCTCGATGATATAGATAATCCCGTTGAAATTGATTGCTCAAAAGGGTGTTAAAAATCAATTCTGAATTATTTTTATCGAATACTGCCTTATTTAAATCTGTATGATAATTTTGGAAGGCATAATTTAATTCTAAGTATTTTGACTTACCAAGCGGCTCAGTATAGGTCAACCCTACCCCATAATTGGTTTGCTTATTCTCGGTATCATGAGTCTGAAGAATGGTCGTATTATTTAAATTGTTTTCAAAGAAAACATTCATTGCTTCCAATTCTGACAACTGTTCTTTCTGTTGCTTTTCAAAAGCGATGTTCGTAGTAAAAAATCGACCTTTTTTCTTAAACCTTTTCAAATAAGTTAAATTCGTATTCCAGCTAAAATTATCCGCTTTGGTGCTGATATTTTGGGTACTATTATTTTCCAAAACATTCGCTAGATTAAAAGTTTCTAAAAAACTCCCACTGCTATTATTACTATTCGTCAAACCTATATTCGTTCGCCATTTTATGGTTTGAAAAGAATCAACTTTTGAGGTCAAATTGAAATTGGCTCTATGGCCTTTATTTTTGCGATTAACACTTGCTGTTTTTGTGGATTGAAAACTATTTTCCCCTAATAAACTTTCTTGGTTTTCTTCAAGGTCAAATCTTTTATTTAGGCCATTATAAAAATAGCTTGAATGTAATTTCGTTTTTTTATTCAGCTCCCAATTGAGGTTAATACCTCCAGCATTGGTGGTGGTAAACCCTTGATTTTTCTGTCCTGTATCCAATGGCAGTCCTAAGTCGTCTCCATTTAAAGAAATTTCGCCTCCACTTGATAATAAGTTATTTAAACCACCCAACATATTGATGTAATCATTGATAGAAAAGCCTTGCTGATTGGTATTATTAAACATGCCGAGAGACGAAAACTGAATGTTGCTGCCAAAGCGATTGATATTGAATTTATTTTCATACCGTTCTTCGGTTCCATACCCACCTCTAACTCTGCCAAAATAGCCTTTCTTTTTATCTTCCTTGAGCGAAAGATTTATCGTTTTAGCTTCCCGACCATCATCTATTCCGGAAAATTCTGCAATGTCAGATTTTTTATCAAAAACTTGAACTTTGTCAATAGCATCGGCAGGTAGGTTTTTAGTGGCAATTTTAGGGTCATTTCCAAAAAATTCCTTCCCATCCACCAAAACCTTTTGTACATTTTCACCTTGGGCTTTGATATCGCCATTTCTATCAACTTCAACCCCAGGCAATTTTTTCAAAAGGTCTTCCACTACTGCATTAGGTTTGGTTTTAAAAGCAGCAGCATTGTACTCAATAGTGTCTTTTTTCATTCGGATAGGCACATAATCAGCTTTTACTTCCACCTCTTCTAATAAGGCACTCACAGGTGACAATTGAAAAGCGCCCAAATCCTGTTTTACTTCAAGTTCGGAAGCAGTAAAAGGTTGACTAAGATTGGTATAGCCCAAATAGGAAATTTGTAAGATATATTCGTCGGGTGATACCTTTTCTAATTTAAATTTCCCTTTTTCATTGGTAATACCAAACTTAGCCAACACCGAATCTTTTGCCTGTAACAACATAACCGTCGCTCCAATTAATGGCTCATTTAGGGTATCATTAACCGTACCTTCTAAACTTACCTTTTGTGCCTTTACAGACCAGTTAAAACATAGGATTAGCAGTATGAATTGGAGCGATTTCATAGAATAATTTTCGGGTGAATTTATGGTAGACCTCTTATCAGTTAAAGGCAATAGAACACATTACCCCCAACTATTATTAGTAAACAAAAGGGAATAACATTCCCCCTTTGAACTTGAATTTGATGCTTTCACTTGCACTTCCACCTTAACCTCTATCGTCAATTTCCATTCGGATTACCGTAGTGCCAGATTCTCCGCCCATTTCTTTTAACTTTTCTTCTTGTATTTTTTGGAAAGCTTCCTTAGATATTTTTTTACCTTTTTTAGGTTTAGTCAATATTTCTTTATCAATTGGTTCAAAATCGACTTTAGTGGCTGTAATCGTTCTTTTGCCTTCGTCCATACTTACGGCTAAAATCATTCCTGGTAATTGTCCAAATGAATCAGGGCCATTAGAAACTGGAATAGTCGGGGTAAACCAAGCAGTAACTACTTTATCGTCTTTGGAGCATGTCGCTTCTTGACAAACAAAATCTAAAATATTTTTCTGTTGACCCGTAATTTTCCATTCTATAGGCTCAATCTCCCCATTTATCAAAAATTTCTTCCCTAAAAAGTCTCTTTGGTCTATCAATTCGTTAGACTCAAAATCTTTTAATAATTTATTGTCAGCGGAGCTCGAAACAATATTAATCTGCATTTCTGTCCCTTCAGATTCATGGTTAATTTCTGTATTACCATCTGCCCCATCTATATCCTTATACATAGACTGAGTTGAAGTAAAATATAATGCTTTAGTTTTGTCACTTGTAGCAGGAATCATGGCTCTTAAATGCTCCTGACCTTCAGGTAAGTCAATATCTAATTTGACGGATTCTGTAAAATAAATGGTACCTTCCGTTTGTTGTGCAAAAAGGTTAATGGCAGCAAAAAAGCTTAGGCAAAAAATTATTTTTTTCATTTTTGTATAAATTTTATGTTGAATTTAAATTAATTGATTAGAGTATGTCTAATACATTTTTCAATTTCCTAAAGCAATTATTTCGAGCAAACCATCAATAGAATCGTTTATCTCTTTTATTAATGAGGTTTTATCAGGTTGGTCTGTAATTTCTACTTTTATACCACCTAAATTAATGGCTTTATCCGCTAGTTTGGAGGATTTGGCTACAGAATAAATAAATTTAAAATCTCTATCGATTGGAAATTTTTCTATACCACTTTTGCCAATTGCAATCCTTTCCTTGAATTGTTTTAACTCGTCAAAATTGGAAAACTTGACCTCCATTTTATTTAAAGCAAAAGGTTTCACTGGTTTAGCATTTTTTAGAGACGCTAATTGTGCATGAGCAGCAAATCCAAAAGCAATCATTAAAAACAAAATCAATAAATTTTTCATTGTATAAAGGTTTATGTTGAAAAGTATACTGCAAAGTTATAGACAACCAAGGTTAATCATTCTTGATTTAAGGTTAATTAAGGTTAATGAAAACTAGAGCTATGGAATTAATTCTTTATTTTTGAAATAATATGATTCATCAACAAAAAAATAGAATCGCTTTATTGTTAATGTCTAGTAGTTTGCTACTCTTAGGTATTTTTTTAGCTATTTGGATGAAAAATTTATACACGCAAGAAGTAGAAAGATTGGCTGAAAAAAGCAGTTTTGTCTTTATCAGTTCCATACAAAAAGCGGAACAGGATTATTTTAAAGAACATGTTCTAAGTTCTATCTTGCAAAATGAATCTAGTCCCCATGATTCTATTCGGTTTACCAGTATTAGCATGAATATTGAGGAAACATCTGATGTAAAAGGAAGTGCAATTATTACGGTACAAGATACCGTCCAGACTAGGAATACTAATGAGATGGATATAAAAGTCATT
>CALJVJ010000401.1 GCA_937974625.1 uncultured Saprospiraceae bacterium | reverse complement strand
AGTTAAGTGCCACTTGTTAATTAGTTAAAGGGCGAAAGAAAAATAAAGTGTACAACTTGCAATTGTTTTAGTTCTCTAAAATATTGACTGCAAGAAAATTTTTGGAGGACTAAGGCAATTGCTCAAAAAAGTTGTACACTTTATTTTTACCCCACGACTAAGTGAAATTTACGAGCAAGATTTTTTTGATAGTTTTTGCAAAAAAAATAATTCATAGCACCGGTATGGATTTATTTTTTAGTAAAAAATAGCGAAAAAAGATGCTTTTAAATTACCGCATTAATTAGCATGTGGCACTTACATCCACCGAATTTGGCAGAATCTTAACATATAAATATAAAAATTAAAATAATCTTAGTTTTTTATCAACCTAGGTATTACTACATTTGAATAATAAAAATTCCAAACTATAAAAACTAAAAATTATGGGTATCAAAAGAAATCTATTTTACTTGGCTGTTATCCTTTTGAGTTTATCTTGTAATTCTTCTACGACTAAAATAGATGTATTACAACCGGCAGAAATATTTATTCCAGAAAATATTGAAAACATTGTCACCATAGACAGAAGCAAACCTGCCAAAGGGTTTGGTAGCTTCTTAGAGGGACTCATTACTGGAGAGGAAATTGGGCAGGACAAAGAAGGAAGAAAAAGAGCCTTAGAGGGATTAACAGAAGCATTAACCCGTACGCCAAGGTTCCGCGTTATTCATTCAGGATATGAAAAAACAGGCTCTAGTGCAAGTCTCCGTTTAATCGAGCCAATGAATTGGTATGAAGTCAAAGCCCTTTGCGATGAATTTAATGCAGATGCTGTTTTAGCCATTGAAATGTATGATTCCGATTTAGCAATAGAATCCTCCGAAAAAGAGCGAAAAAAGAAAAATAAGGAAGGACAAGAATACACGGAGACTTACTTTAAAGACGAGATGGAGTTATCTATAAAAATGGGCTGGAGGTTGTATGACCCAACGAATAAAATAATCATCGATGAATTTACGACTAGAGATGATGATAGTGGTTCCGGGGAAGGAAAAACAAAGGATGATGCACGTGATAAATTACCTGATGCTTTCAGTATGGCAAGAGATATTAGTTTTATAGCTGGTCAATTATATGGAGAGCGCATAGCACCTACATGGGTTTCCGTAAATCGAGATTATTATGATACCGTCAAAGGAGAAGATAAAATAGAAATGGAAAAAGCAGCTAGAATGGCAGAAACTAGAGATTGGCGAGGAGCTGCTGAAACGTGGACGACGATTGTTTCCAATAGCTATGAAGAAGAGACCAAAGGTAAAGCTGCTTATAATATTGCTATCGCCAATGAGTGTATAGGCAAACTGCAAAATGCAAGAGATTGGGCGCAAAAAGCTTATGTAGACTATGGAAATAAAAAGGCAAAAAACTATATCCAGACTATAGAAAGACGAATTTATGAACAGCAGATAGTAGAAGAACAAATGAAAGGAAGGAATTAAAAAGAGGAAGTCTAAAATTCAAAACCCGCCATCCCGACAAGACGTCAGGTTGGCGGGTTTTGAATTTCACATTATAGATTAAATCATTTAGTATACACGCCGTCTACACCTGTTGGCTCACTAGTTTTTCCTTTTAATGGCATAGCTATTTTTAATAATTTTGGCGTATTGATTATATTGTAAAAGCCATCAAAATAATTGATTACCGCTTTCTTTTCTATTTCATTCAATGATTTACAGTCGAGAATAACTTGGTAAACGGCCTCTTTTTTATTGTTAAATAAAGCTACAGTAGCTGCTCTTTCTGCCTTATTTTTAAAATAGCCTATAAAAGCTCTTTGTCTAACAGAAGATAATCTCAAATCTCTATCAGGCTTTGCATACCCTGCATTCACCAAACCTGAAGCGTCAAAATCATATGGAATAGGAATTAAATTATTTACCTTATCAGATTTAATAAATTTTACATTTCGTTGAAATCCTACTCTCCAGTCCTCATTGCCAATCATATATTGAAACGTAGAAAAGGTATTCATTAATTGAGCATCAAAATCTTGCAATTCTTTTCCAAAACCTTCAACTTCTTCGCCGTCCAATCTTTCCGCTAATTCATCAATATCTTCAATTAAAATTGCATATCTCTCCAAAGTAGTGGTGCTTTCGGTATCCTCATAATTGACTTTGACCAACTGAACTTTAAGACTATTCTCTGTCAATTCATTATAGACCTTATAAGCTAAATATTCTTCTAATACATTTTGCATTGCATCTTTTTCATCAGAACAATGCGTTACTAATTTCAAAGATTTATGTGCATTCCGAATGCCAGCAGCAGCCAATTCCTTTTTACAAAATTTAATTTTTAATGGTGGAAAACCACATACTTTTCTTCTAGAACGTCCTCTTGGCTTTATTTTAATGCTTCTGTTCATTATCGTTCCATCTTCGTCCGCATAGGTCAATGCAGCGGGAAAATAACGGTCTTTATTTTTATGGATAGTTAAAGAATCAAGTGCAGTTGAAATGGTAACTGTCAAAATTTCTTCTTTATTCAAAGTCTTAAAAATAGTTTGAGTGGAACTTGGGGTATTATCAGATTTATAGGGTGTGGTGTTAGCAACCAAAGTCGAGCTGGCAATTAAAAAGCAACAGCAAGAAAAAACTATTTTAAAAAAGAATGATTTCATTTTATTAGATTTTAGTAGTACTAGGTGATTTAGTTAATTAGGGTCGTCAAAATATTTCAATTGATTACCTTTCAAAGATGGTAATAATTTATAGTCGAAGCATTTTTTAAGGATGTCTCAAGTAGATTATTCGATAAGTGCTAGGATTTTATCGATTTCAAGTTTCATGAAATTTAATTTCTAAATTATCCTAAAAATTAAACTTTATTTTATTAAAAATTAATATTTGAAATTATATTTTGAACAATAGTGTAACCTGTTGAATTTAAGCATTCAACTCGTTATGGTATTATCCACATTAATCCGAAAAAAGGGAAATAAACTAATTTTTATACAAGGTGTTAATTAAATGAAATCTTTCAAAAATTAAGGGACCAAGTATCTAAAAATGATGATGAAAGTAAAACGTTTTATTCTTTAATTTGGTATAAGAAAACTAACCTTTCACTTTATTTTAAAGACCGAAAATCAATTTAATAGTTGCACGGTTTTTAAATTATATTTAAATGTATCTATGTTTATTTTAAAGGATAAACAAAAATTCAATTTAAATAACCAATTCCCTTACTTTTATAATTCCAATCGGCATGCCAACTACATAATAAATTGGTTATCAGAAATTTACAATCAGTTTAGAAAATTTTTAACTTAAAATTATGTCCGTAATTGGACGACTTATGTTCGATTATGGACGAAAATAACTTTACTTTTGAGTTTTGGGACTTAGTAAATAATAAGCTACACATTTGAGCTGGTCTTTTTTATTTCTAATTCCTATGATTTAATATATCAGAAACTATGGAAGAATTATTATACACTGCCGAACCCACTAAAAGCTATAGCACTTTAATTGCTTTAATTGGGATTTTAATCGGATTAATTGTTTTCGTATTTTTAGTGGAGACAAAAAAGATTAAAGGAATCACTGGAACTTATCGACAAATAGCTACTTTATTAGGGGGGTTAGTAGCCTTAATCTTATTTGCCACTACCCTTTTCACCACTTGGAATTTACACACCATACAGCCTGTTAAATTGTATGAAACTTATATGGAATCCTTTCATGGAAAAACACCTTATAAGGAAATACAGCGCGCTGGAATTTATAACGACAAACAACAATCCTTCATCAATGCACAAGTAACGATAAGAGAGGATAATTTATTAGCGGTAGAAAAAAGAGATAAGAAAGTGATGCTTTTTGCGGAGGAGAACTATGACTTGAAAGGATTAATTCAGGTAATCCGAAAACAAATGGAGAAAAAGTAGAGCGGTACTATCAGCTAATCTAAAAAAAACAAAAAAAAATCCCGAACAAAAAGTATTGCTCGGGAGTTTGAAAACAAAGTTTGGTTGGTTACAAATGTAACCTTTATTTTATTGTTACTTCTTTTTTCAAAATGTCAGTATAAGAATGTAGTTCTACCGTATAATTACCGTTGGTCAATTGGCTACAATCCAATTCGTAAATCGTATTAACTGGTAAATCAGCTACATCATCTGCAATTACAGCGTTTCCGTTATTAGCAACCACTTTTACTTTAGTCAAATTTAAGCTAATCGTTTCAAAATCTATATAATAGATTTCATTGTCAGCATCATAAAAGAAAGACCATTCTTCTTCTACAATTCCTTTAGGACTAAAATCGTTGGAAGCTAATAAGCCAGAAGGGCTAGATTGAGCCATGGCAAAAATAGAAAAAATTAGGAAAACAGCGGTAAAAATAGCAGGTTTAAAAAGCGTTAATTTGTTCATAACTTTAAAAGAGTTCATGGATAATGTGAGTTTGGAATAAAAATTTTGGATATAATTTGTGTAAAATCTACGCTTATCTAAAAGCGACTTCTTATAAACTCCTATTATTATTTTTTATTTCATTTTTTAAGTACTTTTTTTTGAGAATCTAATATTTGTCAAAATTTTGACATTACAAAAATTGTTATATTATTGATTACTCCCCTAAATAAACCTTTATCACTTCTTGAATCGTATTGTATAAAGGTTTCTTTTTCAAAAAGGCTTTCGGTGTCATCCATTCACATAATTCGATATCTTCTTCGATTTCTGGTTTTAGGTCCAGTTCTTTTGTCGTCATTTTATACCAATAAGTCCGTTTGATAATTCTTTTACCTTTTCTGCTTTTGTAAGTATGATTGGTTTCAAGTAAAAAATCACCTAATTCCACTATACCTAATCCCGTTTCCTCTTGTACTTCTCTAATAGCTGCTGCCGCTTTGGTTTCTCCTTTATCAATTTTTCCTTTAGGTAAGTCCCAAGACCCTCTTCTAAACATAGTTAGAATCTCCTGTTGTTCATTCACCACTACTCCACCACCCGCTTCCAAAATTTTGAACAAACTTTCGAAGTCCGCATGTAATTTTTCAACATCCTTGTGGTAAACAATAATTGAAGATAAACGCTTCGTTTTTTCTAACATATCAATAGGGTTCATCAAAGAACGAGCTTTACCATTATACCGAATTAGCAGATTTTGGCTCAAATCCAAAGAATCTGTAGGTATTTGGTCATTTTGCATAAGGATTAATGGTGTTTCATTAACGTATATTTTGTACATTTGCCAAAATTTTTTGAATAGCGAAAATTAAAAGGTATAAAAGTCCTTTTGGAGAAACGAATTAAACAACTGAATTACAAATAGTTAAATACTATTTATGAGCAGTCAGTGATGCAATTTTTAAAAATCTTTCACTAGAAACATTTTCTTACAAAAATTGCCTTTTTTTGTCCTTTCCAGCAGACACGACCTACAAGAAAAAATAGTTAAATGAAAATAGCTGCTGAAGTCGCCAAAAGATTGTTGCAAATAAAAGCAATTAAACTTAGTCCACAAACCCCATTTACATGGGCTTCTGGCATCTTATCTCCCATATACTGTGACAATCGAATAGTTTTATCCCATCCAGAAGCTAGAACATTTGTAAAAAATGCTTTTGTCGGTTGTGCCAAGAAATTTCCAAAATTTGATAAAATAGCAGGTGTTGCAACAGCAGGTATTCCACACGGAGCATTACTAGCCGATGCATTGAACGTGCCTTTCATCTATGTGCGAGATAAGGCAAAAGCCCATGGTCGCCAAAATCAAATAGAAGGGGAATTGCATAAAGGTGAAAAAGTATTGGTGATAGAGGACCTTATCTCAACAGGAGGTAGTTCGTTAAGAGCGATAGAAGCCTTAGTTAAAGGAGGTGCAGATGTAGTAGGTATTGCAGCTATTTTTACATACGGATTCGATAAGGCTAAAAATGCATTTGAAAAAGCAGGATATCAATTAGAAACGCTGTCTAATTACGATATTTTAATAAATGAGGCCTTAAAAACAAACTTTATAGAAGCTTCTGACGTACAATTGCTGAAAAATTGGAGGAAAAAAGTTAACTCAAAAGGTTGATTATCAAATTAGTTTAAATAGAATAATCTATTACACTTCCTATTACCTATCCATTAAATTAGCTCAAAAAAGATACTAATAAGTACTATTAATATCGTAAAAATTAAAAAAATAAGACAATCGTATAAATATTTTTATAATATAAAGTACCTTTGCATTTCTTATAATTTCGAGAACAATAACAACTGACATTTACACTAAAACTTAGGTAAGTAAAAATTTATTACGCCAAAGTTTTATTAATAAAAACTGATTACAAAACCACATTTGATGAAAATCATTACTGCAAAATCAGAAAAATTTCTTAAGAAATATTTGAATAATGCTTCTCCTACAGGGTTTGAGGCACCCGGGCAGAAGCTTTGGTTGGAATACATCAAACCTTATACTGATGAATGGCATCTAGATAATTATGGAACAGCCTACGCAGTCATTAATCCTGAAAAAGAATTCACGGTAGTGATTGAAGGACATGCAGATGAAATCTCGTGGTTTGTACACCATATTTCTGATGATGGCTTTATTAGTGTTATGAGAAATGGAGGGTCAGACCAAATGATTGCTCCTTCCAAGCGAGTAGATATTCACACTAAGAAGGGCTTTGTAAAAGGTGTTTTTGGATGGCCAGCTATTCATACAAGAAAAGGAAAAGATGCTAATTTAGCACCTACCGTTGAAAATATCTTTATCGATGTCGGAGCAGAAGACAAAGAAGAAGTAGAAAAAATGGGCATCCACGTAGGTTGTGTTATAACTTATGAAGACGAAATGACTGTTTTAAATAAAAAATACTATTGCGGTAAAGCATTAGATAATAAAATGGGAGGTTTTTGTATTGCTGAGGTGGCAAGATTGCTAAAAGAGAACAAAATTGATTTGCCCTTTAAATTATGTATTGTCAATGCAGTACAGGAAGAAATTGGTTTAAGAGGTGCTCAGATGATTGCAGATACTATTAAACCTCATGTTGCTATTATTACAGATGTGACACATGATACGCACACACCCTTGGTAAGTGTCAAGAAACATGGCGATGTGAAAGCAGGTGATGGTCCTTCTGTCACTTATGCACCTGCAGTACATAATAAATTATTGAATTTGATTATTGATACAGCTAAAACGCATAAGATTGATATTCAAAGAGAAGTAGCCTCAAGAAGTACAGGAACAGATACCGATGCATTTGCTTATTCGAATGGTGGTGTTCCATCTGCTTTGATTTCTTTACCGTTAAGATATATGCACACCACAGTAGAAATGGCGCATAAAAAGGATGTAGAAGGGGTAATTAAACTGATTTATGAGACTTTATTGAAAATAGAGAACAATCATAACTTCAAGTATTTTTAGTCGATGATTGTGTTTAATAAAAAAGGTGCGTTGCTTTTAATAGCAATGCACCTTTTTTGATTAATTTCGTTTATTTCTCCAGCTTTTTTCTAACCAAAGTAATCAGCCAAAAAATACCTAAAAAGAGGGGTAAGAACATCGATATACTCGTTAAAGTAGATTTTATACCCGTTATTGTAGAAGCACTATCCACCATCTCAGCCGTTAAATTTGGAAAACTATCTAATAAATTTAGTGTATTAAAATTCTCAATATAATCCACCAGCATCAACAACACAGGAAATAAAGATAGGTACATCCACTTTGAGTCAGGACTGGTTATTTTCTTAAGAAAAAAAGCGGAGATTAAAATAAACAAAATACCATAAGCCCAAGGAAAAATCATATCCAATACACCTGTAGCAAACCGATGTATTTCCCTACCTTCCGACTTAATAATGGTAAAGAAATCCTGTATCTCTGCTAAATCATAGTTTTCCCTAAGGTCAATCATAGGTGTGTGTTCCCCAGCCAATTCACTCATTTGGGCTTCATAAGTCTGGAACAAATAGATGCAGTAAATAAATCCTAATAAGGCAGGAACAATTAATTTCCAATTAGATAATTTTGCTAGTAGATTGGTCATGATTTTTGAAATATTTTGAGGCGTATTGGAATAATAACCGCAAAGATTTTGGATGCTAAAATCATACATGATAGTTCATAAATCCAGCTATAATTATACATGATGGATTATATGAACTATGATTTTGACACCCAATCTATCCCTTTTTTCAACAAAGCTAAGGTCTCCTCCTCCCGACTCCCTTCTTCTACCTGGTGATTATATACCCAATTGGCAACAGGCGGCATACTCATCAAAATAGATTCTGTTCGACCATCCGTATCCAAACCAAATTTGGTCCCTCTATCCCAGACTAAATTAAATTCTACATATCGCCCTCGACGAATAAATTGCCAATTTTTCTCAGCATCTCCGAAAGGTAAATTTCTGTTTTTTTCAACTAAACTTAAATAAATTGGGCAAAAGGAATTACCAACGGATTGCATAAAATCAAAACGTTGTTCTTTTGTAAATCCATCTTGATTGCTCAATCGGTCATAAAAAATACCGCCGATGCCACGTGTTTCTTTTCGGTGTTTAATATAAAAATAATCATCTGCCCATTGCTTAAATTTTGGGTAATAACCTATTGAATGCTTATCACAGGCAGCTTTTAAACATTCATGAAAAAACTGACTGTCTGACGCAACAACATAATGAGGAGTCAAGTCAATTCCTCCACCAAACCACCAGGTGGATTCCGTTGGATTGTCTTTATTCACCGTCTCAAAGTACCTTACGTTCATGTGAATAATAGGCACCATTGGACTTACAGGATGCAAAACAATGGAAACGCCTGTTGCAAAAAATTGAGAAGCAGGTAAGTTCAAGGCTTGACTTATCTTTTCAGGCAAATTGCCTTCCACTGCAGAAAAATTTACTCCTCCTTTTTCTATCAAAGCCCCTTGAATGACTCTCGAACGACCACCGCCACCTCCAGGTCGAGACCATTTGTCCTCTTGAAATTTACCTTCACCGTCCGCAGCTTCCAACTGCCGACAAATATCATCCTGCAACCCTTTCAAATAAGCGACAATTTCATTTCTAGTTATACTCATTTATTTAGCTTAAGGCTTAGGGATTAGAGCAAAGGCTTTGAAAGTTGCTAACCCTCTGCCCTACGCCCTAAGCCATTTATAATTCCATTTCTAAATTCATTTTTGCCCCCATTAGTTCGGACAAAGCATGTTGGTCTTTTATTTTTTTTGCTGTGTCAATACCCTTTTGGTAGATGTCTAATGCTTTTGCACCTTGTTCCACTTCTTCGTACAATTTGCCCAAATGGTAATAGGTGCCAACATAATCCGGGTCTATGGCAACCAGTTTATGATAGTATTCAAAAGCAGTGTCAAAGACTGCTAACTTTTCATATTCTTTCGCAATAGCAAATAAAATAAATGCATCATCTGGGCTTTCTTTTAAAAAAGAAAATAATTGCTGCAATCGTTGACTCGTCATAATAAAATCATTTTAGCGAATATTCGCTAGACGGGGTTTTAATTTGGATACAAAATAAGTATATTTGCTGCTTGAATAAGGTATTTAAGACAAACTATTTATTCTTAAATGCGTATTCATAACAAATTCAAATATTTATAACCACAAATAGCAAATATGAAGTTATTAGTTTGTGTTAGTAAAACACCCGAAACAACCGCAAAAATATCATTTTCAGGTGACAATACGCAGTTCAATGAAGCTGGTGTACAATTTATCATGAATCCTTATGATGAATGGTACGCTTTAGTAAGAGCTTTAGAATTGAAGGAAAAAGCAGGAGGTTCTGTGACTATTCTAAATGTTGGTCCTGCGGCGAATGATACCGTGATAAGAAAAGGATTGGCTATTGGTGCAGATAATGCAGTAAGAATCGATGCGGAACCTAAAAGTTCTCTTTTTGTAGCTAAGCAAATTGCTGCTCATGCTAAAGAAGAAGGATACGATATGGTCTTCTTAGGTAAGGAAACAATTGATTATAATGGTTCTGAAGTAGGTGGCATGGTCGCAGAATTATTAGGCCAACCATATATTTCTTTTGCAACAGCAATGGAAGTAAATGGCAATACAGCTACTATCACCAGAGAAATCGAAGGTGGCGTAGAAGTTGCTGAAGTGGACACACCATTTGTCTTAAGTGCTTCTAAAGGTTTAGCCGAGCAAAGAATTCCTAACATGAGAGGAATCATGATGGCTAAGCGTAAGCCTTTGAAAGTAGTTGCTGCTACCGACGCTACAGATTTAGCAGTTGTAGCAAGCTACGAATTACCACCAGCCAAGTCAGCGGTTAAACTAATTGACCCTGAAAACATGGATGAATTGGTAAGGTTGCTATCTGAAGAGGCGAAAGTCATCTAAGAAAAGTAAAATTTAGTAAACAAATTAAATTTTACAAGCGTAAATTTTTTAATCTAAAAATTAAACCATTATGGTACTAGTATATGCAGAAAGTCCAAAAGGTAAGTTTAAAAAATCTGCTTTCGAAGCAGTAACTTATGGACATAAGACCGCACAAGTATTAGGCACACAATGTGTCGCATTGACACTTGGAGATGCAGAAAATGCAGGTCAATTAGGAAAATATGGTGCAGCAAAAGTTGTAAGTGTAGGAGATGCTGCTTTAAATAATTTTGATAGTCAAGTTCACGCCGCTGTGATTGCAGACGCTGCCAAAGCGGTTGGTGCATCAGTAATTGTTGTAAGCCACTCTTCTAGTGGAAAGGCTTTATTAGGTAGATTGGCAGCAAGAATGGACGCAGGCTCTGTATCTGCAGCTAAAGCTGTTCCAACAAATGACGGAGGTTTTAAAGTTAAAACCAATGTATTTTCTGGAAAGGCGATTGCTGAATACCAAATCAATTCAGCTAATAAAGTATTGTCTTTAATGGGGAATGCGATTCAACCAGAAGAAGTTGGTAGTGATGTGGCGGTAGAAGCCGTTTCTGTCACCGTTCCTGCTTCAAGAGTAGCCATCAAAGAAGTTAAAACAGTAGAAGGTACTGTTCCTTTGCCAGAAGCTGAATTAGTTGTTTCTGCAGGTAGAGGGATGAAAGGTCCTGAAAATTGGGGAATCATCGAAGATTTAGCCACTACTTTAGGCGCAACGACTGCTTGTTCTAGACCAGTAGCTGATACGGGTTGGAGACCTCACCACGAACACGTTGGTCAAACAGGTGTAGCGGTTAGACCAAACTTATATATTGCAGCTGGAATTTCTGGTGCCATCCAGCACTTAGCTGGGGTTAATAGCTCAAAAGTAATTGTAGTTATCAATAAGGACCCAGAAGCACCTTTCTTCAAAGCAGCAGATTATGGCGTTGTAGGAGATTTATTCGACGTCGTTCCTAGATTGAATGATGCTTTGAAAAAATATAAAGCGAATAGTTAAAATGGTGAATTGTGAATGTTAAATGGTAAATATTTTCCCATTTAGTACATTTGCCTTTTATGGAAAATATTAAAGCCCTTTCAAATTCGGATTTGAAAGGGCTTTTTTTGATAAATATAGTGGATTTATGCTTTCTTTTTATTCTTGTTAGCTAAGCTCATCATAAATTCGATGACTTTAGCTTGTAAAGCAGGGTCTTTGTTAAACGCTACGGTTTCTTTAGCTAAAGTTGGTACATCTCGGTCAAAGACTACTTTATGCAATTCTCTTCTAAAATATTTTTTGGAAGTCGCATATACTTTTGGAAAAACAATCATGAGCTTTTTTAAATATTTTTCTGCTCTTTCCATCACTTCTTCAACTTCAACAGATTCATCTACCAAGCCTTCTGCTAAAGCTTCATCACTGTTATATAATTTAGCTTGCTGCACTGCTTTCCAAGATTTCAACTCTCCTAAATGATAGGCATATACATCACAAAGCATTTCAGGGATTTGCATGTGCATTTTAAATTCATGCATGCCCATGACATGTTTGGCACCTTTACCCATTATCCGATAATCTGTACATAAAGCAAAAATAGTAGCACCTGCTGGAGCATAACCAGTAATCGCACAAACTAAAGGTTTAGAAAACCCCACCAATGCTTGCATCACGTACATATAAGACTCCCAAAAGTCTAGCATTTGAGCTTCGTTCATGGTAGCCAGACTCATAACATCTAATCCTGCACTAAAAACATGCGGTCTTCCCGCCAAAATAACGCCCCTGATAGCATCATCTTTATCTAAAGTATCAAAGGTTTGTTGTAAGTCTTTCAACAAGGGGGTATTAATGGCATTCACCTTTCCATTATTTAATTGCACAATGGCGTAATTGTCTTTAAGTTCAATGTTCAAGGTATCGGCAGCATAAGTTATTTGACTCATCTTTATTTTTATAAATTAAAAAAATAGACTTCTATGTTTCCAAAAGGTAAGTTACATTACAAAAATTAATTTTGTCCTAAACCTCGAAATATTTAACCTTTAGTCATTCCCCAAAGTACTTCCATCGCTTTTTCTTTGTCTTTTACATCGACAAAAATATGGTCATGGTAAAACCCTGCAATAACATTACAACTAATCTCCTTATCTCCCAAAGTAGTGGCAAAAGCAGCCGTTAAGCCAACAGCATCTAAGGCCGAGTGAATATTTAACGTAATCCATGCAGCCACAAATTCAAAAGAAAGACCTAAGGATTCGGCGTCCTTTTTGGCCAATACAACAGTCATCCCTTCTTTTTCCCTCATTTCACAAATGGTCATAGACCTAGGAATAGCACTCACATCTAATACAGAAGCAAAGATATATTCTCCTTTATTTAAAACAGGTTCCATATTTGCTATTAACTGTTCCAAATTTGTTATGCCTTTTTTATTTTCCATTGCTTATTTTACTATTTTATTCTAAAAAGGTAAAGATAGTTACTTGGCTTTAAGCTACTAAGCAGGAGAGCAAAAATAATCTCCTCTTTTATATCAGAATCTTTGGTCTTACGTCTTTTCTTATGTATCATCGCTAAAAATTCTTTAGTAAATAGCAAAAAATGAAACGCCCATTCTTATTCATTTTACTGATGGTACTGGTAAGTTGTTCAAATGATAGTCCAAAAGAACCTAAGAAAATAGCTGGTGTAAAATTAGCACCATTACAATTGACCAGTGAGCAAAATTTTAAAATTGGGGTAATTGGTAGCGGCATTGGCGGGGCGAGTTATGTTCATTTTTTAAATCAAGCTGCTGCTGCAAATTGCCAAATAACGGTTTATGAAAAAGAAAATCGGGTTGGCGGCAGGGTCAAAAAAGATAGGCTTGGAGGAGGGCTCATTGAACAAGGTGCTACTCTGATTCATTCCTCGAATTACTACTTAAGAGATATTATAGCGACCCACCAATTAGAGAAAACAAAGCCACATGGTGGAGAAGGAGAAGCTGAAACATTGGCTATTTGGGATGGCACTGATTTTCGATTAAATACTTCTAGTAATTCTTTTACTTCCACCATGCAAATGTTATGGGCCTATGGGATGTCTCTTTCTGATTTATCTGATTTGGTAAAATCCATGATTCCTAAATGGGAAAGCGTATATGCCAATTTAGGGGAAGGCAAAACCTATGATTCCCCAGAAAGTCTTTTTAAAGCGATTGATTTATATGACTTAACGCAGCAAACGAGTTATGACTATTTCAAAAAAGAAGGTATTAAAGATGATTTGGTTTATGAATTTGTAGATTGTATTTCTAGAGTCAATTATCATCAAGATGGCAACATCAATGCTTTTACTGATTTAGTTTCCCTTGCCGGAGCAGGTCTAGATGGCGGTGAGCTTTACTCCGTAAAAGGAGGCAATGACCAAATGATTGAAGCTGTTTTAAGCAATAAATCAAATGTCAATTTGCGCTTGAATCAAACAGTGACTACCTTAAACAACTTATCTATCGATGGCCAAGCAAAATATGAAGTACTAACAGCAAATGGACAGCGGGATACCTTCGACATTGTAGTTGTAGCTTGTCCCTTAGATTTAGCCAATATAAGTCTGCCTAATTATGAACTTAAAATGGATAGAGAATACCAAACGGTTCATGCTAATTTTATTGCAGGAGCAATAGATTATAGTTATTTTAATAAGGTTGATAATAATCCTCAAACCATTTTTACGGTAGAAAATGAAGCCATTCCTTTTGTTTCTATTGCAAAAACAGCTTATGCAACGGAATGGGATTTACCTATTTATAAAGTATTCTCCCGACAACCATTGGACGATACTTTTTTCAATCAAGCATTCAAAAATAGAAAAGGAAGAATACATCAAGAATGGAAAGCTTATACCGTACTTTCCCCTATGAAGGAATGGCCTCCTTTCAAAATTGATGAAGGACTCTTTTATATCAATGCCATGGAATCTGCCGTGTCCACCATGGAGACAGAAGCTATTGCGGCAAGAAATATTGCAAACTTGACTTTGAATTTTATGAAGGGAAAAGCCTTAAAAGATTAAGGAATCCTTTTTCAAATTGATTAATTTCGATTTTCCCAAATCTCATACATTGGTTGCCCTTTACTATTTAATCCTGAATGATGCCAAGCTCCTTCTTTAATTTCATAGTCAAAACCCAATTGAGCCCCAACTCTGGCATTATCCTTAGAAAAGAATTCAATATGTTCCGTATATCGGCCATTTTCAGTTGTATATTTCCCCCCGCCAGTTCCTTTGAATTCCTTAGTTGCTGTGTTGTAGGCAATCCATTGAAAACGAGTACCAGAAAGGATTTTCATCGTTTTTCGAGGCTGATTGGTGTCTCGTCTTTGAATTTCGCCATTGCGTTTCCGGCCTGCAAATAACCAAGCTCCAGCCAAAGCGCCCGGATGACCGTCGTCCAATCTCTTCCACACCAAGGGTGCATCTTTTATCCGAAGTTCCTCCTTGCTTAGAATAATTTCAAAACTTATAGTCGTACCTACTCGCTCAGGCGTTTTTGTATCAAATTCTACCGTTTCAGAAAGAGAAGTCCCATCTAGTTGCCAAGTGCCTCCATTGGTACTCACAAAAACACCTGTTTCCGCATCATAAAAAGTAGCTACTTGATATCCTTCGGAAATGATAACCACGTTTCTTAAGGCACGTCCGTCCTCTGTGACTTTTGCTTCCCATGCGCCAATTAAGGATTGGCCAGAAAGAGAGAAAGTAAGTAGAGAAAAAATAAAAATTAATCCAAATTTATACATAACATTTTTTTTAACTAGAAAAATAGCAAGCAACTAAACCTACTATCAATAATAGATTTATCAGAATTATCAACAAAAATGGAGGCTCCCCTTTCGTTTTTGTTTTGACCCTATAAACCACATAGCCTAAAGGTAGTGCGCCTACCAAGCCTACTAAACCTATCGTGTAACCTGCCCATAACTGCTTAGCACTATATGGAATCCACAACAATATTAACATATACAATCCTGAAGCTAGTCCAAAATAACCACCTCCGTTTAATAACATTCTAAACATAAATTGGTACTTCGAATCTATGGCACCCCATGTCGTCTCTAGCGCTTGTAGATGATAAGGCATGATTTGCTTTCTTGTAGCATAAACCAGCCCGAAAAGTATAGTAGCAATACTAGCTGCCGCGTAACAATAAAAAGATAGGTTATATGCTAATAATTCCATAAGTGCTATGATTTATCTTTTAGTGGTTAATAGAATCGAAAGATAGAAATTACCTTACGCATTGCATAAATAATGTGGAAAATGTTTTAAGGAAAAGGTTTATTTTAAAATTAGGCCTAAAAAAACTTCTAGAACAAAGTGCTCTAGAAGTTCTGAGTTTTTGAATAAAGTCCGTCTACAAATCAATTTCAGTTTCAAACCTAAAAGTATCGTCATCTGCTCCTTTAGCAGCAAAATAATCTTTCCAAAATTCGGCAGCTTTGGTAATTTTTCCATCATTCTTTTTATCGACAGGATAAATCACAAATATCTCTAAATCAGAGACATCTTTAGGGTCACAAGCCTTATCGATTCGCATTTGCCAATCTTTTGTATTGCTGCTTTTTCCATGAAAGTTAGCAATTGGACTATTTTCCAGCATATCTGAATAAATCAATACCACTTTGTTATCGGCATTGCTCTTATTCAATTTTTGCATTCCCTTTGAAATAGGCTTAATTAAATGAGAATTATTTAATGCCGTACCAGTATATTTTTCATTTATTTCCAATAAGGAAGTTAATAATTCACCTTTAAATTTATCTACTTCCTTTTGTCGCAAAAATTTATTAGCCTCAAATTCAGATTTTCCTTTTTTCAACTTAACTGTTTTGCCACGAGCTGAACCTAAATCATATAGGGGAAAAATTTTCACTTTTCCAAAATTTGGACTTCCATTCTCGGCTACTTTTAGTAGCTCAGCGTAACTATCTAAATCTTCCGTTAATTGATGGCTATAATCTTGTCCTTCTGTAAAATCTAAATAAATATAAAGGTCAGTTTCTGTCGGAGGCGTAGTATTACACCCTAAAGTGAGTAAAACTAAGCTCATAAAAATCATTAAGTTTTTCATGTTTTATTGGTTTTTAAGTTAATAGATAAATAGTAACTACTTACAAAAAGTTGAATACCACTCTTTTTCTACCATTTAGTTCATTGGAGTTCATTTAAGTTTCTGCTTTAACCGCTTAAATAGACTTAAATATCTAAATGGTAAAAAATAAAAGCTGTTTTCATAGTTGCTAAAAAGTAACGATAAAAGTCAAAAGCATCGCTTCTGATTGCTAATTCGGGTCCAATTCTGCCACCGTAGCAAAATGTAAATTTAAACTAGGGACTGGATGTTTCCAGCTTTCTGGAGACCGACGGTCCTTGCGCTCACTAATATTTGCGGAACGGTATTTACTGATAGCAATATGATAGCAAGCATCAATAAAATCTTCTAAAGCAGTAAAGGAATTTAGTAACTCATCATAACGCTGGACATATTCACTATGCTGTGTAATCAATGTGTCTTTCCTGTTATTTAGAGATTCTTTTCCACTTTCAAAAGCCTCGTGTACAACTTTTAAAGCTTGATTCTTTTGAGCCGCTAAAGCTGCTTTTTCTTGCTTAAGAGCGTCATTTTCTTTATTAAAAACCTTTTTAGCTTTTTGATAATCTTCATAAATATGCTCTAATTCGTAGCTTTCATCATGTCGAAAATAAGCTGCTAAGACACCGATAATAAAGAGAATCAAGTTCAAGCAAGTAAAAATGATAATATTCAAATCATTGGTGGGTTGTCCCATCGCTTCTGCTAAAACTGCCGAACGGAAAATGGAAATTCCAAAATTAAAAATGGCAAAAATAGCGATACACATAATAGCAAAATAGCTGTATTCTTTCTTCTCCCTTCTTTGCTTGACAAATACCCCCGTAAAGTGAGCTAAAACAGGAATCGCAATGGCTAAACTACTAGCCATAATCATTGTGATAAAGAATGCCTCTCCAAATTTTTGGAATATCTGCAGGTTCAAGGGCACTTCAGCTAATCCAATTCCAAGTAATAACAAAAAGTAAAGCATCCCATTTTTAAAGTGAATAAGCGGGTGATTTCTTCCTATTTTTGACTGAATATCCTGCAAATCTTGCCGTACTTCTCGGTATTCTCTTTCTGCGGTATGGACCTTTTCTGCCAAATCGTGTTCTCTATCTTGATAGGATCGGTCAATTTCATTGATTTCTGCAGTTCGTTTTTGGGTTAAGTCCTCTAATTCTTTAGTGTAAGTAGCAGTGCCATTTTCGGATAAATCCGTTAATTTATTGGCATATACTTTAGCGGCAAGATGCGGCCCATCCATATATGGTTTTCCTTTTTTACGGCATTCTGCAAGCAATTTTCGATATTCATTTTTAAGTAATTGCTCATTTGGACTCACTTGCGAATCATCATTAGCAGGGATACCTAAAAAGCCATCTTTTTCTCCTAAAGTAACCGCTTGTTTTTCTAAGAAAGAATGAGCCGTTGAATATTCCTTTTTTGCATTGCTAACTAATTCTGAAATTAGTCTTGGTGGGCTTCCTGAATTTAATTTTGTTTCTTTCATTTGTTTTGGATTTATAAAAGCTAAGGCAATTCAAGGTGGGCTTAACTTTCAGGTTTAAAAATGTTTTGATTTGGTAATAGTGTTACCTACTTTCTTTGGGAGAAAGCGAGTAAATTTATTTTTTAAAAATAATGATTTTTAGAGATTAGCAATCAGATTAACTAATCGTAAAACACAGGTTATCAGTGGTTTAATAAATTTTTTATAATTTGTAAAACTCTATTAAAATCTTTATAATCGTCTGACAACCTATTTTCTTTTGCAACAATATTAGCCGTTTTAAAGGATAAAAACGACTTTGTTCGATGAATGCTTGGAATTAATGGATTTTCCAAGAAGAACTACTGTTTTGTGCTATATGGAACAACGAAATTTAATTATTTAGAATTGATTAAATATTAGTTTCTTTCACGACTTTTGAACCTGCAAAGAATAAAATAATAATTGTTGTCCTCGTCAAAATCCGTTGTCCTTAAAGTATCCGTTGTATTATAAATTTCTTTCCAACGGATAATTAAAGGACAACGGGTTTTACAATTTTGAATTATTAACCTAAGTGACTACCTTAATGTTTTATCCTTTACAAATGCCACAAAATAATCCATCGCCTCTGGATTCCTTATCGCATCCCGATTAATATTTTCTGGGCTTGTTCGACCCATCAATAATTTTTTAACAGGCACTTCCATTTTTTTACCACTTAAAGTGTAAGGAATATCTTTAACTGGAAAGAATTTATTAGGTACATGACGGGGAGAACATTTAGTTCTCAGCTCTTTTTTAATAGCTTTAATTAAGCTTTCAGTCATTTCATATCCCTCCTTAAGGACTACAAATAATGGCATGATATCTTCCCCGTTTTCTTGTTCTAAATTTAAAATCAAGCTATCTTTTAGAGCTGGCATTTTGTCTAAGACGCCATAAATTT
>CALJVJ010000400.1 GCA_937974625.1 uncultured Saprospiraceae bacterium | reverse complement strand
CAAATAAATTTTGGTTCGAATCAATTTTTAAGGGAAGCAAAAGAACGGTTAGGTTTGGTAGTAGAATTGAAGTATGCACCTGAGCAAGAAAAATTGGCGAGCCGAGTAGCGACAGAATTGCCTTATCGCTTGGATAAGAAGTCGAAGTATGTGACAGGGATTGAGTTTTTTAAAAAGTAATATCCGTAGCTTGCACCACTTGTCCGTATGGATTCCTGCACGAGCCATCATAATTTGCAATATTTGAGGGTTTATAAAAAAGCACGGAGTGTAATAGAGATTCTTTTGCCATCAAATTTTTTAAATTTAGGGACTTCATGTGTCCAATTTTGATTAGTATCTGATGGCATGACAATGACTTCTCCATTTCTAAAAGTAATATCTTTATAACCTCTTTTTTTGAATGGTCGCATTCTAAATATTCTTTCTTGTCCCAGTGAAATGGTAACAATTGGGCTATCTTTTACTAAATCTCTAGTATCATCACGATGCGCTCCAATATAATGGTCTTTATGTCCATCATACCAGTTTAGTAGTAAACCATTTAAGCGACTATCAATATGCTGTTGTGACCAAATTAGAAATGGTTGTAGTATAATTGGAATGGGTAAAGCATTATTTTTTGAACCTGTATATCGATAGCTTTTACCATAGGCTTGTTGCCATCTAGGAGTGAGTACTTCTTTGCCGTGCATTAGGAGGGAATGAAATTCCTCTGGATGCAAATTCCAAATTTCTTTGAATGCTTCATTTTTTAGAAGAAACGAATCAATAGGGTAGGAAATGAAAATTTCGTGGGTTTCGTTTAAGGGGATTGTTTGAAATAGGTTTAGATTCATAAAGGGGTGATTTATTCAAACAAGAATAGCTTTTTTCAAAGACTAAAGTCTTTGGAACGGGACAGCATAAATGCTGTGCTACCAGTTAGAACAACTTTAATTGCGGCGATTTGAAATCATTATGCATATCTACATTGTATTGATAAGGAGGAGGATTCTTTAAATACAATTGTCGAGCAATTCGAAACTGTTCTTGTATAATCTTAGCAATATTACCCTCACCGCTCATTCTTTTACCGTAGCGTTTATCATCCAATTCCCCTCCTCGACAGTCTCTGATTCGATTGAGGACTCTATCTGCGCGGTCAGGCATAGTTTTACGAATCCAATCTTCAAAAATCGTAGCGACATCTCCTGTCAAACGGACAATGGTATAGCCAACTCTACTCGCCCCCAAATCAGCAACTGTTTTAACCATTTTGAGAATCTCGGTATCGTTCAAACCAGGGATAATGGGCGCCATCATGACCATAGTTGGAATCCCATTGGCAGCCAATGTTTCCACTGTTTTTAGGCGATTGGCTATAGTAGCGGTCCGAGGTTCTAAAAATCGACGTAGGTCTTCGTTTAATGTTGTAATAGAAATAGCGACTCTAACCAAATTGTGTGCTGCTAACTGTTTTAAAATATCTAAATCCCGCAGTATCAGACTATTTTTAGTAATGACACTGACGGGATGTCGATATTTCCAAAATGTTTTTAGGATGTCTCGGGTGATTTCTAACTTGCCTTCTATAGGCTGATAACAGTCGGTATTACCAGAAAGCATAATGGGGGTAGCTTTCCAGTTTTTATGCTTTAATTTTTGTTCGAGTAAGGTAGCAGCATTCTTTTTAACGAGAATTTTGCTTTCAAATTCTAGTCCTGCTGAATAGCCCCAATAATTATGAGAGTTACGCGCATAGCAGTAAATACAGCCATGTTCACAACCTTGATAGGGGTTCATCGAATAATCGCCTGGAATATCAGGGCTGACCACTTTATTTAAAATTGTTTTGGGAAATACCTCAATGAAGTCTGTCGGTATATCCGCTTTATCTTCCAATTCCCAATCCACAGGATTTTCGTCATACACAAGGTTATGAAACCGATTAGCAGGGTTGATTTGTGCGCCTCTGCCTTTGATAAATGTATTGGGATTAGGCATATTTTAATTGATTATCAACATTTTTAATAGAAGCATAAAGGTACTCAAATTTCAAATTAAAAACAAATAGTATTTAATATAAAAATTAAAAACAAAATAGTTTAAAATAGAACTAGATGTCATTAATATGTTAATGATGTTAATAGGAACAAGACGACCCACCAAAAATCCGTTATAAAGCATCATCCCTTTATTATTAAAAAAGACCGTTATGAATCGAAAATTATACAAAGCTGCCTACGACCGCGTATTAGATAAGAAGTATTTCTTTCGACATTTGATAGTTTTTGTCATGGGTAATTTTGTATTATTTTTTTGGAGTTTACAATCATGGACCCCTGCCGTTTTCTATTTACTGACCTTGATATGGATAAGGGTGGTAGCCTTACATTTTGCCAGTGCTTATCCAGAAGTGGTGAAAGATTTTAGGTTTAAAAATGAAGCTGCGGTAGAAAAAGCTATTGAAAAGGAGCTGAAACTATTGAAGAAACAGCAAAAGGAAAAAAAGAAATTAGCTGCCGCTCAGAAAACAACGGCTATCAAATTACCACTAAAACCGATAGTCGCAAAAGAAGGCAATCGGCCTTACATAGATTCTGACTTAGTCTAAATATTAACTAATATGACCTACTAAGTACGCTGGATGAATCTTTTCTTGATTGGTTTATCGTAAAACCCCTTCTGGTTGTAACTACTATTCGATATACCGACAATAACTTCTAGTAACCTCTAATAACCTCTAATTTCCTTTAATATTATTTCCACATTTATCCACCAAATCTACACAATTCCCACCAATTGGGCATAAGTTTGCAGCCGTACTACAAGCCGCTCTATCGTTCCCTATCTTGAGTAGGGAAAGGAAAGTCCGGACAACGTAGAGCACCGCGCCATCTAACGGATGGGGTCTCCATTTCGGTGGAGAAACAGAAAGTGTCGCAGAAAATAACCGCCTTCGGGTAAGGGTGAAAACGTGCGGTAAGAGCGCACGACGCTTCTAGGTAACTAGAGGGGTGGACAAACCTCGTGGGTTGAAATGCCATGTATACCTCGACTCTTTAGGAATTAAGTTGCTCGCTTAATTAGCTGTGTCTTTCGAGATTCAGCTTGTCGGGGAGGGTAGGCAGCTAGAGGTAATTCGTGAGGATTACCCCAGATAAATGATGGAGGTTTCCTTCGGGAAATACAGAATCCGGCTTATAGGCTTGTAGTACTTTTTTTACAGGATAAACGAGCGAACCCGAAGGGTAAATGTTCGATGGACATTTAAGCGAGAGAACCGCAAAGCGGGAGGGGGAGCAAGATTTTTTTACTCCGATTAAAATCGGAGGTATATAGGTCGTACATTTTAGACTTGTTCTAGGTCTGATGCCAAATAGGACGAGTGTAAATAGGGTATACTTTATTAGATGTTTGGAGTAGGGTGGGAGTTATTCTATTTTTAGAGTAGATTATCTTTATCTATTTTCTTTGGGAAGGAGGTAATCTCTGAATTTTCTTTTGATGGTGACGGTTTGTCCAAAATTGATGAGTAGACCAACTTTTATTCTGGAAGCGTTTAGGTAGCTTACTAATTGAATTTCATCGGCTTTTGATAATTCTTTTAAGGTTTTTAATTCTACCATTACTTTGTTGTCAACAAATAAATCTACTCTACCTTGTCCTATCACATGCGTCTCATAATAAAGCGGCGTATAATACTCCGCAATAACTTCATAAGCACACTTCTTGACTTCTATCATTAAAGCCTTTTGATAATGCTTTTCCTGTAGCCCATTCCCTAAGTTTAAACGCTGCTTTAATAATATCTCCTGTAATTTTTTCGTATTTCCTTGGTCTATAGTTTTCTCAATAAATCTTTTCTCTACTTTATAACCCTTTAAGAGAACACGTCCTACAATGCACTCGACCTAGAACAATCCAAGTATGTACGACCTACAATACTCCGATTTCAATCGGAGTAAAAAAATCGGGTCATCCTATAAGCCCGAATTCCCGCCACATCTGCAAATCAGGCGCTTTTACACTAATTTTTACAGGTTCTTTTTTGACAGGATGTATAAAGCTAAGACTATGGCAATGTAAATAAATAGAGGCATCGTCATTAGGCATCTCTGCACCGTATTTCAAGTCTCCTTTAATGATACAATCCATTTTGGCCAATTGCACTCTAATTTGATGAGAACGACCTGTTTCAGGGTGAACTTCCAAAAGAGCGTGGTCTCCTAAAGCACCAATTGTTTTATAGGTTAGGCTAGATTTTTTAGCTTTTTTGTTTCGATTACTTCGTTTGTCGAATGCTTTCGTTTTATTTTTAGTCGTATCTTTTAATAAATAATGGACGAGTTCTCCTTCCAATTCAGGTGGGCGGTTTTTAACGATTGCCCAATAGGTTTTATCAATTTTTCTATCTCGGAATAGTTCATTCATTCTAGTCAAAGCTTTGCTTGTTCTGGCAAAGATGACTACACCACTAACAGGACGGTCGAGGCGATGAATAATACCTAAATAAACTGCTCCTGGTTTAGCATATCGGTCTTTGATATATCTTTTGACCCAATCACCGAGTGTTCTATCACCAGTTGCATCTCCTTGCACCAAAAGCCCAGCTGGTTTATAAACCGCTATCAAATGATTGTCTTCGTATAGCACATGTATATTCATGGGCGCAAAAATAGGCTTTTCTAGTTGTAAGTGGTAAATGATAAGTGGTAAGTTTTGCAAAATCGCAATCCGTAACCCATTATTATTTAACGATTCCCTGATTCTTTAATATTTTTCGGAGTAAGGGTTCCAAACTCTTTTCGGTGGTCTTTTTCTTAATGTTATTTTTTAAACGTTTTTGTGCTTCTTCGTCACTCATGTTTTCTATTTCAAAGGTTAGGTTTTTTACCAAATCTGTATATTTTCCTTTTTGATAATTAGAGAAAAATAGAATCCCTGCAATAATAGCCCCCACCAATAATAGAATTTGATTGATATTGGATTGAGCAAAGCTTAGACCTTGTTCGGTAGACCTATCCAGGCGACTAAATATTTTGTCGATGGTAGGTTCTAGCGATTCTCTGACTGCTTCACTGACTCGGTTAGTAGATTCTTTATCAAGAACTTCTTGCGCAAATGCTTTAGTCATATCTCTAGTGGTGGCACCTAATAAGGAATCCCTCAAAGTCATTAAATTTTCTATCGCTTTTTGACCAATCAAAGCTTCTCTGAGATTATTACCAACCATGGCGACGGGCAGCGCCCGAATTTGGTCATTGAGACTGAGCATCAATTTTTTCAGGTCGTCCTCTCGGAGTTGATAAAAAATAGAGTCCATCCCCACACGGAAGGTATCCATAATACCTGCTATGGCTGTTTTTACCCTTAAATCATTTTGAAAAAGACTATCCATCAGAACCCGAGTGGTTGTCGTTACAGAGTCGGTGAGGTTGGTTAGAAAAATGCCCATTTGTGCAGCGGTAGTATCACTAGCTAAGCGTTCGGTCGCGCCAGCTACGACGCCTTTTCCAATTTTTTTACCAAGACTATCCAAAACCACCTTACGGTTTTGGTCACTTAAGCCACGGTTCAATGCTTTCTTTAAGCCATTACAACTAGTCATTGCCCAAGCTGCCGCCAAGAGCACAATAAAGATTCGTATTCTCATAGTATTGTGTACTTTATTATTAAACTTTCTCTAGTTGAAGGTAGGAAAAATTAAGGGGAAAGCAAATTTTGAAAAGATTTTGTTATCTGTTTCAAACTCAAAAGAATATACTTATCCTTTAATAGCCCGAGTCATTTCCCGTTTACCTGGTGGCCCTTTTAATGCTTCGATTTCAAAACCAACCGCTTTTAAGGTTCTTTTGACGACACCTTTGGCACAATAAGTTACTAAGACCCCATTTTTTTTTAATGCTTGATACATTTTACGTAGGAGGCCGGCTTCCCATAATTCAGGTTGAGCATTGGGAGCGAAGGCATCAAAATAAATGATGTCAAACTGGTCCGTAAAGGCGATGGTTTCGAACTTAATTTGTTGTTTGGTAAATTGAAATTGGTCAGTTAATTGAGTAGGAGCGTCCCAATCGGTGCTATGCATTTTCAAAAAAACAGGTTGAAAATGTTTCATTTTTAATAAGGCAGAATAATTTAAATCTGTAGCTTGTTGGTAGGAGATAGGAAAGGCTTCAATGGCTGTGTATTGAATAGCAAGATTTTCCTTTTCGGCTTCTAAAAGGGTCATGTAAGCATTTAAGCCAGTACCAAAACCAATGTCTAAAACGCTTATCTCTTTTTGTATAACAGCTTTGAATCTAAGTGCGGCATTAATGAACACGTGCTGTGTTTCTTGAATAGCACCATGTTTAGAGTGGTAACTTACACCAAATTGTTCGGAGATAAGAGAGTGAGAACCGTCTTCCGTTTCGATTAAAGAATTAGACATAGAGGGAAGATAGTTTAATGTTTGGATGAAAATGAATCAATTGCTGGATACTAGATGCTGGATATTCCAGTATCGAGAACCTAGTATCCAGCATCTAGTCCCTACGCTGCTTGCAAGTTGCTACGAATACCTTCAACGGTAATATCCAAATGAGAAGTATCAAAAGTACACATACCATCTTGAATTAAAAGCACCTGAGGAGATTGATGCTGTACACCGAATACTTCAGCGATAGCATTAGAAACATTTCTGTAGCTTAATAAATCTAAATAATAAGCGTCGATTTCGCCATCTGCAAAATCCCATTTACCTTCTACCCGATGTCTAGCCATGGAACTAATTGGGCAAGTAGTACTATGTTTGAAAATCAAGCAAGGTACTGATTTAGATTTTTCTATAATTTGATTTAATTGCGATTCTTTAGTTAAAGCCGTCCAATTCATTGATAGAATATTATATTTAATGTTTTAAGAACTATGAAAAAATAGGTTGGTCATCTTGTTTTAGTTTCTCTTTTTCAACAGCTTGGCTGGTTAAAAAGGGAAGCTAAAGCAAGATGTAAAAAGACCAATCTATTTTTTCATCATAAAAAAATTCCTAAATTAAAAAACCACTGCAAAGTTGCAATGGTTTTTTAAGAGTTGTTTAGGAATAATGTAAAACCTTACATCTATTTATTTAACAACACTACTAGTTGGCTGGTTCATTGAAAAATCACTTGGGCAACCAATTCCTTTATTACAAGATTGACTAGCAAAGGCAAAAGCCACTAATATCACTAAAGGAAGAATTTTTTTGACTAATTTCATCGCTGCGTTTATTTTTGATTGAATAATATGGGCAAATACATTTCTTATAAACGAAAAAATAATTTATGTATTTAGTTTTTTAATTGATTTTTTTGCTTATAGATTTTCAACCCATTAGAAAAAAAAACATTTAAAAAACAAATAACTTATTTTTTCGTGGACTGCTATGAGAACGTTTTAAAAACAAATATTGGTACAAATTTACGAGAAATATTTATGTTTCGCTTATTTTTGGCGTTTAAAGGTAGGTAGGTTGATGGGTATAGTAGATAGGTTGATAGGTATATTAGGTATATAGGTGCATAGGTATATAGGTACAAAGCTATTCGAAACCAAGCTTCCCTTATACCTCTTAACCTTTACACCTCTACACCTTTATATCTTTATACCCATTAACTTCTACACCTTTCTACCTCTTAACCTTTACACCTTCTATGAAAGTACATTTAATAGCAACGGGCGGAGCAGTCATGCATAATTTATCGATAGCCTTACATCTTTTGGGCAACGACGTCACAGGGTCAGATGATGAGATTTATAACCCTGCCAGAGACCGATTGGCGAAGCATGGTTTATTACCCACTAAAATGGGCTGGGATGCGGACCGAATTACTGAAGATTTGGATTGTATCATTTTAGGGATGCATGCAAGAATCAATAATCCAGAATTAAAGAAAGCACAGGAATTGAAAATACCCATCTATTCTTTTCCAGAATTCATTTATGAACAAAGCAAAAAGAAAAAAAGAATAGTCGTAGCAGGAAGTCATGGAAAAACTACGACTACCTCCATGATAATGCATGTGTTGAAGGTATGTAAAAAGGCGTTTGATTATTTAGTAGGTGCACAGTTAGAAGGCTTTGAGACAATGGTGCAGATTACGGATGCACCAGTTATTGTCTTAGAGGGAGATGAATATTTATCTTCCCCGATTGACCGAAGACCAAAGATTTTGCATTATCAACCACATGTGACAATTATCACGGGGATTGCTTGGGACCACATCAATGTTTTTCCTACTTTCGAAGGCTATGTTGGCGAGTTTCAAAAATATGTAGATACAATGCCTGCAGGTGGAGAGCTCTATTATTATGGCAATGATGCCCACTTACCGAAGATTGCTAAAAATACAACGGCTAAAATAAAAAGTGTTGGTTATCAAGGCTTTGCATTTGAAATAAAGAATGGAAAAACCATTTTAATCAAAGAAAATGGGGAGCGAGTACCCTTACAAATATTTGGTCAACACAACCTGGAAAACTTAAAAGCCGCCTATTATGCCTGCAAAGCAGCAGGAGTCACAGAAGCCCAATTTTTTAAAGCCATTCAAACTTTCAAAGGCGCAGCAAAGCGGTTGCAATTGATTAAAAAAACGAAATCGTCGGAAGCTTATCGAGATTTTGCCCATGCGCCATCCAAAGTAAAAGCGACAGTAGAAGCCTTCAAAAATCAATATCCCAAAAGAAAATTAGTAGCTTGTGTAGAATTACATACTTTTAGTAGTTTGAACAAAGCTTTTTTACCTCAATATAACGGAGCGGTAGAAGCGGCGGATTTTGCCTATATTTTCTTCAGTGAACATACCTTGAAAATGAAGAAACTACCACCAATTACCAAAGCAGATATCCAAGCCAATTTTGGACACAAACGATTAAAGGTTTTTAATCATCGTGGCGAATTACATCGAGCCTTGAAAAATCATAAATGGGCGAATAAAAATCTATTGATGATGAGTTCGGGGACTTTTGATAAAACGAGTTTTGAGGAATTGGCGGATGAGCTCTTTTAGATGAGAATAGAGACTTAAGTTAGTGGTAAGTCATTACTCAAAATAAATAAATATGACCAATCGAAGAGCCTTTCTTAAAAAATCAGTTTTAGGTGCAACGACTTTATCTTTATCGGGATTAGCTGCTTGCACAAATAACACACCTGCTACCATGACTACCAAACAAGTAATTCCAGTTTTAAAAATATCCTTAGCTCAATGGTCTTTGAATCGGGCATTTTTTGCCAATGAATTAGATGCTAAAGATTTTGCAAAAATTGCTAAAAACGATTACGGTATTTCAGCAGTAGAATACGTCAATGGCTTTTATAAAGAATCGGCAACAGACGAGACTTTCTGGCAAGACCTAAAAAAGCGAGCAGATGAGGTAGGTGTGGAAAACCTGTTGATAATGTGTGATGATGAGGGCGATTTAGGAAATAGCAATGATGCGGAAAGAAAAAAGGCAGTAGAAAATCACTACAAATGGGTAAATGCCGCTAAGATATTGGGCTGCCATTCTATCCGCGTAAATGCATTTGGAGAGGGTGAAAGAGATACTGTACACAATGCTTTGGTGGATGGAATGGGGCAATTATGTGATTATGCGGCTAAAGAAAATATCAATGTGTTAATAGAGAATCATGGGTTGTATAGTTCGGATGGGAAATTTATTGCCAGCATGATTGATAAAGCCAATAAACCGAATTTAGGGACTTTACCAGATTTTGGCAATTGGTGTTTAAATGAAAAGTGGGGAAGTACGCAAAATAATAAATGCAATGACGTCTATGACCGCTATCAAGGAATGGCAGAATTTCTACCTTATGCAAAAGGGTATAGTGCCAAGTCTTATAAATTTGATGAAAATGGCGACGAAACGATTATAGATTTTTATAAAATGCTCCAAATTGCCAAAGATGGCGGCTACGGTGGCTACATTGGGATAGAATTTGAAGGCGAAGACATGAGTGAACCAGATGGGATTCGGGCGACGAAGGCTTTATTAGAGAAGGCTTGGGCAAAGGTTCACAGTACCGACGAATGAATTCGTCGTAAATAAGAATAATGAATAACTGATGTTATGCACTAAATCTGAAAAGTGTAAAAAAACAGCCTTTTTACTATTTTTATTTCAAATCCGTTGGCAACAATCCGCTGGCAAAAACTAATTTAATGCCAACGGGTGGTTGCCAACAGATAATATTTTTTCATTTCAATTGAAGCGAGTGTGTAACATCAGTGAATAATAACAAAATAGTTTTTGATTATTTTTAAGCGACGAATGAATTCGTCGGTCCAATATGACAGAAAACCAAGAAAATACCAACCAATCCGAATGCTTAAATTGCCAGGAGCTATTACCAGCATCAGCGACTTTTTGCTCCAACTGTGGACAAAAAGCCACCACAGGTTTGATTTCCTTAAAAGCGTTTATCCAAAACTTTCTAGACAATGTATTTAACCTTGATTCTCGAATTGTACAAACCTTAAAATGGTTATTTATTCCAGCAAAACTGACGCAGGAATATTTTAAAGGAAGGCATAAAACGTATTATCATCCCATTCGATTATATTTAGTGATGTCCATTATTTTCTTTGCTACTATGAATTTTATTGCAGATGCGGAGAATGTAGTGAGCGATACCATAGGGGGAGACATTGAAGAAGACATCGTAGAAGAGGTACACAGGGAGAAATTTTTAGAAGAAATAGATACCTTAACAAAGAAGAAAATATCCTTTCAAAACCCGGCTGCTAAAGCGGTTTTGGATTCATTGAAAATAGCCCTGGGAAAAGATGTAAATAGAGATTCGTTTGTTGTTGATTTAACGGGAGAAAGAAAGATGTATGCATATAAAGATATTGTCAATTTAAATGGACAAGAATTAGTAGAAAAATATGAGGTTGAAGGTTTCTGGAGTCAAATATTAACAAAACAAATTATTCATTTTACGCTTGACCCAGCTAGTTTTGCTCGACAGTTAATTCATAATATCCCCTTAATGCTTTTAGCTATGATGCCTTTTTTAGCATTGTTTATGAAGTTATTATATGTTAGACAGAAAAGATTTTATGTGGAGCATTTGGTCTTAAATTTTCACCATCATTCCTTTGCTTTTTTATTGCTGACGTTGCTGTTTTTAGTTCCAGTGGGATATAGAGTTTATTTTATCCTTCCAGTAGTAGCCACTATTTTTATATTTCTATACCTGACGATGAAAAGATATTATGGACAAGGATATTTCAAAACGTTCTTAAAATATTTATTTTTCAACATCTTCTACTTTTTCTCTTTTATTGCAGTACTTGTGATTACCTTTATTATTAGCTTGTTGTTGTTTTAATTGGCCTCAATGTACCGATGAATTCATTCGTCGTAATAACCTTTCATTAATAAAAACTATGCGACGAACGAATTCGTCGGCACCATATGACAGAAAATCAAGAAAATACCAATCCATCCGAATGCTTAAATTGTCATGAGCAATTACCAGAAACAGCTTCTTTTTGTTCAAACTGTGGACAAAAAGCGACGACGGGATTGATTTCTCTAAAAGAATTTATCCAAAACTTTCTGGATAATGTATTTAACCTAGATTCTCGAATTGTACAAACCTTAAAATGGTTATTTATTCCTGCAAAACTGACGCAGGAATATTTCAAAGGCAAGCACAAAACCTATTACCATCCAATCCGATTATATCTAGTCATGTCCATTATTTTCTTTGCTGCCTTGAAATTTATGGGGGAGATTGGAGATGGGAGTGATATCATAAAAATGAATTTTGATGGAAAGGAAACAACTTTAGAGGAAATGATAGAAGATGAGGCGCATAAAATCATCTTTCTAGAAGAATTAGATACGATGAGTGAGCAGATAGTATTATTTCAAGAGGAGACAGCAAAAGCAGCTTTAGATTCTTTAAAGAAGAAGATGGGCGAGGGCCTAATAAATAGGGATTCTTTTAATCTAACTTTGTTAGGGGAGAAAAGGATGTTCGATTATAAAGATATGCTCACCTTAGATGGAAAAGCATTAATAAAGAAATATGAAATTGAAGGTTTTTGGAATCAGTTGTTTGTTAAGCAAAGTATTCATTTTGCCCATGACCAAACGGGTTATGTCCGAGAATTGCTACACAATATTCCATTAATGCTACTGGCAATGATGCCTTTTTTAGCATTGTTTATGAAGTTAATGTATATCCGTAAAAAAAGATATTATGTAGAGCATTTGGTCTTAAATTTCCACCACCATGCATTTGCTTTTTTATTGCTGACCATAATTTTTTTACTACCTAAAGCTTTGATGGAGTTATTGATATTACCTGCAATCATCATTATTTTTATCTTCCTATATCTAACGATGAAAAGATACTATGGACAAGGATATGGCAAGACTCTCTTGAAATTTATCGTCTTCAATATTTTTTATCTACTCTCTTTCCTTGTAGTGCTTATTATCACCCTTATTATTAGCCTGTTGTTGTTTTAATTTATCAAACTCATAGATGGCATCATAAGCCGCTTGGTGCAATCTTGGGCGGATATTGAGGCTATATAATTTTCGATTATTCCGAGTCGGGTAGACCCGATTGGATAAGAAAATAACCATTAAATCCTCCGCTGGGTCCAACCAAAAGAAAGTACCTGTGAAACCAGAATGACCATAGCTATATTTGCTGGCAGATTTGGCGACATAGCTTTGTTTTTCATCATATTGAATCAATGGTTTATCGAAGCCCAATCCTCGTCGATTTCCTTCATCACAAAACTGACATTGGGTAAATTCTTGAATGGTAGAGGGGGTGATGAACTGTTCGCCTCCATAGCTCCCTTTATTCAAATATAGCTGCAATAATTTGGCTAAATCACTAGCATTTCCAAACAAACCTGCATTACTAGATAGACCAGAAAGCATGGCAGCAGCTTCATCATGTACGGTACCTTGAACCAGTTGATTTCTAAAAAAATCGTCTTCTTCAGTAGGAATAATATCCTGAGGGTTGATTCTTTCTAGCGGGTTAAATACCAAATTATTAGCACCTATTTTTCTATAAAAAGTATGGTATAAATATTGGTCGAATCGTTTACCTGTTTTTGCTTTAACTAAATCTGGATACATCAAAAAAGTCAATCCAGAATATACATAGCCAGGCTCTTTGTTCAAAGGTGATTTTTTGACCAAATCCATCATTTTTCCTTTGTATTTTTTATGTAAATACAAGTTATCGGTAAGTTTGATAGGGTAGTTTCTATGTGCTTTAGTTTTAAAAGTACGTCTCCGATATTTACCATTTTTCTTTTTAGCTTTTTGCCAAAAAACGATATATGGTTGCAAACGAGCATTATGTGCAAGGATAGACCGAAAGTACAAATCAGCCTTATCAGAGCCTTTAAAATCAGGAAAATAATCGACTAATTTAGCATCTACATCAAACAACCCATCGTCTTGCATTCGCATAAGTGCAGGGACTGCAGTGGTCACTTTTGTAACAGAAGCTAAGTCATAGACATTATTTGGCTCTACTTTTTGGCGTTTATCGTAAGTATGAAAACCAAAATTCTTTTGATAAACAACTTGTCCACCTTTAGCTACCAAAACTTGTGCTCCAGGAAAAGCCATTGAGTCAATTCCCTCTTGAATAATGGCGTCCATTTGCTGATTTAGAAAAGCACTATTCACGCCTACCAATTCAGGAATTCCATAACTTAATCGTAAACCACCTTTAGTAATAACCCCATCATTGACTTTAAAAGTATTACCAATAGGCGCTGCTAGTTTTCCTATTGCTCCAACTGCACCAAAATACATTTGTGCTTTTAAAGATTGAGCATAGGCATTCGTTTTGGGGGTATACGAAATAGCTTTTGCTTGGTCAATGTATGGAAAATTGGTAAGCAATTCTTTAGCGCCAAAAATAGTATAGACAACATCAATACGAGCGCTTAAATCTCTGATAAATTCCTCAATAACAGGCGAATAGCCTATTTCGAAAGCTTCGTTTACAGAAATAATCGTGACATCGCTATAATTGATAAGGTATTTAAAGACCTCTCCAGCTTGTTGACCATCAACGGTCAATGGCAAGTTGTAAGATTTTACATTAGCATATTGCTGTAGCGTATAGTCGAATTCGGCAGTTTTGGAGACATCACCTATAGAGAGGTGGGCAACACTAGTGGTGCTCAAATCTTTGAAAGGCAATAAGCGCTTATCATTCTTGAGGAGGACAATAGATGCTAAATTTTCTTGATGAAAAAGTTGTAGACTATCTAAAGACACCTGACAAAAACTACTAACTGGTAAGCTAAAAATCATTACCAGAAGGGACATTAGTAATCTCATTTTTTGATGGTAAATCAGTGAGTTATGTTTGTAAATATGTATTTATTTAGTATTTGTTTTCACAAAATAGATAGATAATTACAAATTATATAAAATTGTTAGGTGTTTTTGATATAAAAATTATTGCAATGTATTGAGTTGGAGGAAGTTTTAAATTTGAGCACATCAGGTGTAAAAGTTAATTCTTTATCCGTTGGCAACAATCCGTTGGCAAAACTAGGTAGTTTGCCAACGGATTGTTGCCAACAGATTTAGAGGGTACCAAAGGTAAATTTTTTAGTAAAAAAAGTTGTAGGTAACACGTTAGATGAGCTGAGGATAAGATTATGTGAAGATTAATGCGAAATGTCCTAAGCCCTTAGCCGTACGTTCTATCTAAATCTCTATCGTTTTCCATTTCCCTTTTCTAAAAATATACACAGCTAATCCAACCCAGAAAAATTCAGAAATAACTAATGCCCAATAAGCACCAGTAGCTTCCCAATGCAAACTTTTTGCAAGAAAATAAGCTAAAGGAATTTGAATTAACCAAAAGGAAACAAAATTGATAAAAGTAGGGGTTCGAGTATCTCCTGCACCACCAAAGGCTTGCATAATAACCATCCCAAAAGCAAAAATAGCGTAGCTGACACAAAAAATCCTCAGACATTCTATCCCAATAGCCACTACTGCCTCATTTTGATTAAAAATACGGATAAAAAGTTCTGCCCAGATAGCATATATAATGGATACAATAAAGAGGAAAGCCATGTTTAGAAAAGCAGCTCTATAAACAGAAGTTTCTGCACGTTCAGGTAAACCAGCCCCTAAATTTTGACCAATTAATGTAGCACCTGCATTGGCAATTCCCCAAGCAGGTAAAAAGGTAAACATTACAATTCTGATTGCAATCCCATATCCATTAACCGTCTCTGTCCCATAATCGGCAATTAGCATCATCAGAAAAATCCAGCTAGCAGAACCGATTAAATGTTGTCCTGAACCAGTAGCAGCTATATCCACTAGCTTTTTTAAAATATTCCAGTTCGTCTTAAGGTGTTGTTTAGTGAGTTTAATCAAACTTTTATCAGAGAATAAGATATACAGTTGATAGGCAACAGCTGTTCCCCTACCAATAGAAGTCGCAATAGCCGCACCAGTGACGCCCAAGGCAGGAATAGGCCCAAACCCAAAAATTAAAATAAAATCTAAGACAATATTTAATAAGTTGGCAAGAATCAAAACGCGCATGGCTATTGCGGCATTTCCTGCTCCTCTAAAAATACCATTGAGGATAAACAGGAGCATGATGACCACATTTGACCCTAAGAAAATTCTAGTGAAGTTGGTTCCAATGGCAATCACCGCTTCTGATGCGCCCATGAGTCGGAGTAAGTCAGCAGGAAAAAGGATACCTATAATACTGATAAAAATGGAGACACCAATACCTAATAAAATAGCTTGGCCAGCGGCTTCTGCGGCGGCAGCTGGATTCTTTTCCCCAATACGGCGACTTACCATCGCCGTAGCAGCTATACTTATACCTATAGCCAAGGCGTAGAGTAGGGTAGCAACGGTTTCTGTCAAGACGACAGTAGCAAAGGCCTCTTCGCTCACTTTACTTACTAAGAAGGCATCTACAATAGAAAAAATACCTTCCATGACCATTTCTAGAATCATCGGAACGGCTAATAGAAAAACTGCACGATTAATACTTCCTTGAGTAAAGTCCGTTTCTGTGCCTTTGATTGCATCGATAAAGGCCTTGATAAATTTTTGCATGAATAAAAGTGGGAAAGTTGGTAGTTAACTGCGGAGACCCAAACTATTTTTTAATAACTAAAATAGTCACAAAGATTTAAGTACTAGTTGAGTGTATTGCTACAGGTGTCTCATTTTATCTAAAGAACTTCATATGATTGGTAAGATTTTTTTTGTAATAAAGAAATACAAATGTAGCTATTATAACTGGAAGTAGGTTACAATAGTTCCTTTAAGGAAGGTGATAAAATAAATGAAGCTGCTATCAAAGAAAGAAAGCTATCAAAATAAAGCAATGCTAACCATTTGCTTCCAACAGCTTAAACTATCTGAAAATTTGAAAATGCAAGAAACGGATTTGTTGAGAATACTCGTATCGTAAAAAATGATAATGCATTAAAGCTTAGAGATGAACCAGAAAGTAAGAAGTGGGACAAACAGGAATAATCAATTCAACTTATTTGGTTTTATTTTAAGTTAATTTAATTTTTTTGATTATAAAAATCGACTAAATATGCTTATCCCGAACATTTTCTGAAACTTTTTTTTAAAAAAAGTGGCGAAAAGTGGGAAGAAGTGGCAGAATTTACTAATTTTGAATCAGAATAAGAGATAATAGACATTTTTCAAACTAAAACTTACATCAAAAGAGATGCCTCAACTAATTGGCGAATATGATTGCAAGATAGATGCTAAGGGGCGTATGCGTATGCCATCTCAGCTGCTCAAGCAATTAGGTGGCGACACTGCCCACCAATTCGTGATTAACAGAGGATTTGAAAAATGTTTAATGATTTACCCAGAGGCAAATTGGGATAAAATTACGAAAGAAATGGAAAAGTTGAGTGTTTATGACATGAAACAACGCCAATTTATTCGATATTTCTACCGAGGAGCCTCAAAAGTGTCTACCGACGCCTCAGAAAGAGTGCTTTTTCCAAAAAGATTGATGGAATATGCCAGCTTAGAGAAAGAAGTAGTGCTTTTTGCCTATAACGATAGGATTGAAGTTTGGGACAAGGAAGCTTATGACAATATGCTAATGGATGAGCCAGAAGATTTCTCTGCATTGGCACAAGAAGTGATGGCAAAGAAGGATAAAGAAGAGATAGTAGAAGTGAATGTGAAGACCATGCCAGGAGGAGGAGCTGTAAGTGACTTATAATTAATAGAGTAGTAAAGGTTTTTAAATTGAAAATTCTAAATTGAAAATTGAAAATTGAATAACGACTACCACGTGCCAGTTCTTTTAGAAGAATGTTTAGAAGCACTTGACATAAAAGAAAACGGCGCCTATGTAGATGTCACCTTTGGAGGTGGCGGACATTCCAATAAAATACTGGAAAAGTTAGGCGAAGCGGGGCATTTAATTGGTTTTGACCAAGATGCGGATGCCGCCAGAAATGTTCCTGATGATGAACGTTTTCACTTTGCTCATAGCAATTATAAACACCTAAAGCGGTTTTTACGATTGTTTGGCTTTAAAAAAGTGGATGGCATCTTAGCAGATTTGGGCGTTTCCTCTCATCAGCTTGATGTAGCAGAGCGAGGGTTTTCTTTTCGATTCGAAGCAGACTTAGACATGCGGATGAATCAACAAGCTGATAAAACGGCAATTGACATTATAAACGATTACTCAGCAGAAGAGCTACAAAGAGTTTTCGGACAATATGGAGAGGTGCGAAATTCCAAGACATTGGCACAACGCATCGTGCAAGAAAGACAGCGATATACGATTCAGACTTCTACTCAATTCCTAAATATTTTAGGGCCATTGATTAGAGGACAACGCAATCGCTATTTAGCACAAGTCTTCCAAGCCTTAAGAATAGAGGTGAATGATGAAATTAATTCCATCCGCACTTTTTTAGAAGAGTCAGCGGAAGTATTACCAGTGGGCGGCAAATTAGTCGTCATTTCTTATCATTCCTTAGAAGATAGGGTAGTGAAGAACTTTTTAAAATTTGGCAATTTCGAAGGTAAACCAGAAAAAGACTTTTATGGAAATATCCTAAAGCCTTTTAAGATGCTTACTCGAAAGCCCATTTTGCCAACACCAGAAGAAATTCAACTCAATCCAAAATCGCGAAGTGCGAAATTGAGGGTTGCGGTGAAGATATAGAAGTCCTAAAGAATTATGGCAAAGAAAAAACTCGGTCCAAAAGAATCCTTAAGTGGAATGGCAGCCAAGTGGATATTATCAAATCTACTATTTGTCTTTTTTCTTGGATTTTTAGTGACCATATATATAGCAAATCGACATTATTCCGAGAAAAATGTCCGAGAAATACAGTCTTTACAAGACGATGTGGACCGATTAAGATGGCATTATTTGTCATTAAAAGCGGACTTGATGAAAAAGAGTAAACAATCCGAAGTAGCAGATAAAGTGAAAGAGAAAGGATTGAGTAACAGAGGAAAGCATCCGATAAAGATTACAGTGGAGTAATTTACTGAACAATGAGAAAACTAAGGTTATAAATGAAGTCATAAGTCAAAGGTTGTAAGGTACCAATGACAAATGGCAAATAACCAACGACCAACTACATGGCGAAGATAATTAACATTAAGAATGAAGTTCTAATTCGAGTATATATAGTTGGGTTTATGATAGCTTTAGCTGCATTAGTGATAATGGGCAAAGCAGTAAAAATCCAATTTGTAGAAGGAGAGAAATGGAGAGGAGTTAGAGATAGTTTAAATATTCAGGAGCGACCAATAGAAGCCGAACGCGGAAATATATTTGCCGCAGATGGCAGCATATTGGCAACCTCCTTACCGTTCTTTGACATATATTTTGATCCTACGCAAGCAAGCGACGAACTTTTTAACGAAAATGTGGATTCATTGGCACATTGTTTGGCAAAAATCAACACCGAGTATACAGAAGGTGGTTGGAAACAAATACTAACAGATAAGCGCAACGCAGGAAAACGATACCTTAAAATAAAAGAAAGAGTAAGTTTTCCACTAAAGGAAAAGATACAATCTTTTCCAATTTTTAATAAAGGAAGATATAAGGGCGGATTTATGCCCGAAGGAAGATTCAGAAGAGATAATCCCTTTAGACCTTTGGCCAATAGGACCTTAGGATATGATAGGGAAACAAAAAAAGTTGGGCTAGATGGCTATTTTCATAAAACCTTAGCAGGCGAAACAGGAAAACGACTCATGTATAGATTGAGTGGTAAAGATAACTGGATGCCTGTAAGTGATTTGACGAAAATAGAGCCTAAAAAAGGCTTAGATATTGTTACAACCATAGATATAAATATTCAAGACGCAGCACATAACGCACTAGAAGCAGCAGTGAAAAAAAGCAAAGCGATGTATGGAGTTGCTATAGTGATGGAAGTGAAGACAGGTGCGATTAAAGCCATTGTCAATCTCAAAAAATATAAGGATAAGCAAGAATGGGGGGAAACCTATAACCATGCAATTGCTTCTTTATATGAACCCGGTTCAACTTATAAATTAGCTTCCATTATGGCCTTATTAGAAGATGGTCATATAGAACTAAATGATATAGTAGAACTAGATTCTGGAAAATATGAATTTTATGATGAGTTATTAATTGATTCTGGTAAAGAATCTTTTGTAACCGACTCCACAACTATACAACGTGCATTTGAGATTTCTTCGAATGTAGGGATTGCTAAGCTGATTGATAAGCACTACAACCGGAATGAAAAAACGGCTAGACAATTTATCAAACGCATCAAATCTTTTAATTTAAATTCTATGACAGGAATTGAAATTGAAGGGGAGGGCAGACCTTACGTGAAAGAAGCCAATAGCGAAGAACATCTTTGGAGTGGTATTACCTTACCTTGGATGGCGATGGGTTACGAAACCATGATAACGCCACTACAATTACTCAATTTCTATAATGCAGTTGCGAATGATGGCAGAATGATGAAGCCTTATTTAGTTAAGGAAATTCAACAGGAAGGAGAAACGCTACAAAATTTCCCTCCGATAGTCACGAAAAGGCGAATCGCCTCAAGTGGCACGATTCGAGCAGCTAAAACATTATTAGAAGGAGTAGTAGAGCGGGGTACAGCTGAAAAGCTAAAAAGTAGCCGATACAAATTTGCCGCCAAGACAGGCACCTCCGAATTAAATTACCACCGTTTAAATAATAAAGCTTCCGAACTTAAGCACGTAGCCTCTTTTGCTGGTTATTTTCCTGCTGAAAATCCAATTTACTCCTGTATTGTGGTCATTAATGGACCCACGGTTGGGAGTCATTATGGAGGAGACGTAGCAGGGCCTGTATTTCGACGAATAGCAGATAAGTGTTTTGATACACAGCCTGCATTCTATAATTCCATGAATGCCAAAACAGTAAACAGGCTTCCTACGGCAGCATTACCACATAACAATCTAGGTTACCGTGATGATTTTGAAGCGATATTACAAACGCTTGATATGGATTATACGACTCGAACTAAAAACGAGTGGTCAGTAGTCACTTCTTTAAATGACTCACTGAAAATCCGAAGAAGAACCATTCCTGAAAAGAAAGTACCGAATGTGGTGGGAATGGGGTTAAGAGACGCACTCTACCTATTAGAGAATAAAGGACTACGAGTCAAAGTAACGGGTGCAGGCAAAGTCAGAAGACAATCCATCATTCCTGGAACACGAATCCGAGGACAACAGATAAAATTGTTTTTAGGCTAAACCTAGTGAGTATATCTCACTTTTGAAACACTATAAACATAAAGACACCTGCTGAGACTTATTAGTATCGCCTAAACGTAATAAATTCAAAACCGCTATTTTATATTAAAAATTTTAAAAATGTAAAACCCCATTCAAACCATTTACATTTAACAGTAGAATAGCGAAACCGTGAAAGGCGCTTCGTACAAATTCAACTTCACACTATGAAACTTGAACCAATTTTATCAAATATTATAATTGAGCAAAAAGTTGGTCATTCAAACAGAGAGATATCTAAGGTAGTCTTTGATTCCCGAAAGGTAGAGGCAGCGTCCCTCTTTATAGCCGTAAAAGGCACACAAGTAGATGGACATAAATTCATTGAAAAAGCAATAGTAAGTGGAGCAACAGTCATTGTATGTGAAACACTTCCAGAAAAAATAGACGAATCCATTTTGTATATAAAAGTAGCGAATAGCGCTGCTGCTTTGGGCATGCTTGCTCATAATTATTACCAACATCCGTCAAAGAAACTTCAACTAATTGGAGTCACTGGGACCAACGGCAAAACAACCACCGTAACATTATTGCATCGGTTGTTTTCGGAATTAGGCTATAAAGTTGGTCTTTTATCTACCGTTGAAAATAAAATCGGACAAGAGACGATACCCTCGACCCACACCACACCTGACGCCATTGCCATTAATTCCTTATTGGATGAGATGGTTAATCAAGGCTGCGAATATGCCTTTATGGAAGTCAGTTCTCACGCTATACATCAAGAAAGAATCAATGGCTTGGTCTTCAAAGGAGGAATATACACCAACATTTCACATGACCACCTAGATTATCATAAGACCTTTAAAGAATATATCAACGCAAAAAAGAAGTTCTTTGACGATTTGCCGAAAACCGCATTTGCACTGACCAATGTAGATGACAAAAACGGCAAAATAATGGTACAAAATACCAAAGCAAAAATTGCCACTTACGGATTGAGAAGAATGGCAGACTATAAAGCTAAAATTCTAGGAAATAGAATCGAGGGCTTACATCTAACAGTGAATGAACAAGAATTATACTGTAGATTAGTCGGTGTTTTCAATGCCTATAATTTATTGGCAGTTTATGGAGTAGGTAAATTACTTAATTTCGATAATGTAGAATTATTGACCATACTTAGTAATCTAACAGCAGCAGAAGGGCGGTTTGATACAGTAGTCAAAAATGGCAAAGTGGGAATTGTGGATTATGCCCATACCCCAGATGCTTTAGTCAATGTTTTGGATACGATTCAAGCAGTAGCGAAACGCTCCCAAAAAATTATCACATTAGTAGGATGTGGAGGAGATAGAGATAAAGCGAAACGGCCGATTATGGCAAAAGTGGCTTGTGAAAAAAGTGATATGGTGATATTAACTTCTGATAATCCAAGAAGTGAAGCACCCAACACCATATTGGCAGATATGGAAAAAGGAATTCCTGAAGAAGCTAATCATAAAGTATTGGTAATATCTGATAGGAAACAAGCAATAAAAACAGCCTGTAAATTCGCAAAAACTGGAGATATAATTCTAGTAGCGGGAAAGGGGCATGAAAAATATCAAGAAATAAAAGGGGAAAAGTTCCCTTTTGACGACAAACAATGTTTAATAAACGAACTGTATTAATTTAGTCTAGCGATGACAGCAACAGTGCATTACTAATGTACACTTTGAGTTGAGTTTAAAATTAAAAGTAAAAGCACGCACGCATCACTTTGAATTTTAGTCAACAAGAAAAAACATTAAATAACTAAGGGTTGAGGGACCTTTTAGTTATTCAACTTCTACTCTGTGGTAGAAGAGAAAAATTAAAATTGTTTATAGATTTTCATTTTTCAATGCAAACTGTTTGGAGCGATGTAGAAATAAGTGTTCAAATTTCGAATTAGGATTTTTTGTGACTAACAAGGCAAAAAACGCAGACATAGCTTTTGCTATGGCGAGTATTTTTAACGAAGTTAGGTACAAAAAAGACAAGTCAAAAATGAATAGTTATTTTTTCATCGTTCCTTGCTGTCGATGCTAAACTAATGTACAACTGAAAAGTCGATTGAATACTAAATTTGAGACCTTTGGTTATTTGTAGTAACCTAGCTTAAATCCACAAAAAATGGATGCTTCGTTTTTCAAATGATTACTTTTTTTTATGGGTTGAAAACCTATTAAAAAAAGAATCAATTGAAAAACTCAAAAGCAGTAGTCATTTTTTGTTAATAAAAAATCAAAAGACTATTTCAGATGAAGAACTATTATCATTCTCAGATTGATGTTTGACAGTTTGCAGCGGGTAACTTTTTATTTAGATGAGGAAAGGCACTTATTATCATCAAAATTAAAAGTTAATAATGCCCGCTGCCTACTGTTTTTTCTTCCGAAAGTCGGGAGAAAGAGTAGCCATAAGAATGTAGTTTTTTGTTGAGACCTTTTATTTTTAATGGAAAAAAACCAAGAAAAATGAAATTTTAACAAATACAACATTTCTTTAATTTCATAATTAGCCTTTTTTGTTAGGCTACTCTGAAATCAAAATTAAAGTTAATTGTCGAGTTTTTTTAATGTATGAGAGAAATATTTATGAAAAAATATTCGATGCGATTATTTAAAATATTTTTCTTAACATTACGCCGTAAATAAAAAACTATCACTTTTTTGAAGTTTGCATGGGGTTTTAAAAAAAAGTTTATTTTTTATAACAAATTGATTATCAATTTATTAGGATAAGTAAAAAACTTTTTTTACCTTGTAGCAGAATCGAAAATATAACGGGCGAACCAACTATGTTTTACCATTTTTTTGAATGGCTACACAAAAATTTTGAATGGGCAAGCTGGGCAAGATTATTTGATTATATCACATTTCGAGCGGGTTTAGCCATATTAATTTCTTTGATAATTTCGATGATATTTGGTGGAAGCATCATAAATTTTCTTCGAAGACAGCAAGTTGGGGAGACTGTTAGAGACCTTGGATTAGCAGGACAGAAGGAGAAAGAGGGTACGCCAACAATGGGTGGAATAATAATTGTATTAGCTATAGTAGTTCCATCTATATTGTTAAACGATTTGACAAATGTCTATATTTTGTTGATGCTTTTTGCAACGATTTGGTTAGCAGGTATCGGCTTTATGGATGACTATATAAAAGTCTTCAAAAAAGACAAAAAGGGACTTCAAGGGAAGTTCAAGATATTGGGACAGATAGTATTGGGGTTCATCATTGGAGCGGTTATGATTTTTCATAACGATGTGTTGGTAAGAATGGATGATGAATTAGCAATGGACAAAGGATACGAAATTATCAAAATGGTAGAGGTACCGATTGATAAAAATGATTTATCCAAAGTAGAATCTTTTGCTTATGTAAAAGCACCATTGACAAATGTCCCGTTTCTAAAAAACAATGAATTTAACTATTCGAATTTATTCTGGTTTTTGGGCGAAAGCGCATCAAAATATATCTGGATACTATTTATACCACTGATAATTTTTATCATTACGGCGGTATCAAATGGTGCCAATTTGACGGACGGATTAGATGGATTAGCAACAGGTGTTTCGGCCATTGTTGGCGGTACACTAGGCATTTTAGCTTATGTATCAAGTAATACTATTTTTGCAGACTATCTCAACATCCTATATATTCCTAATAGTGAAGAACTGGTAATTTTTTGTGCCTGTTTCTTAGGAGGATGCATTGGTTTTTTATGGCATAATGCATATCCAGCTAGAGTATTCATGGGCGATACAGGAAGTCTGATGCTAGGCGGCGTAATTGCCACCTTAGCAGTATTGATAAGAAAGGAATTACTGATACCCATTTTATGCGGTATATTTTTAGTAGAAATACTATCCGTTATGATTCAAGTGTCTTATTTTAAGTACACTAAGAATAAATACGGCGAAGGCCGAAGAGTTTTTCTAATGTCTCCATTGCATCATCACTATCAAAAAAAGGGAATGCATGAGGCGAAAATAGTAGCTCGATTTTGGATAGTAGCAGTTTTATTAGCTGTGCTAACCATAATTACTTTAAAATTAAGATAATTACCGTCGAACCAGCACGATTGCGCATGCGGGCGGGTTTATTCGACGACTATATAAATTTAAGAGAAAAGAGAAAATAGACAGACTAGGTTAAAGCGCATACCGATTTTTCGAGTTGCGTAACCATTAAAAAAACTATGAGAAAACTATAAGAACCATTCAATTTTCAACTTACCACGGACGATTAGAAAACCATCCGAGAAAAGAAAAGGCTCTTGTAGTTGACTCTAAAATTTTGAGTAATCCCTTACAGAAAAAGCTACTAAATTTATTTAGTAGGTTTTAAGTGACAACTCAGAAAGGAATTTTAGTTCCAATTAGGAAGAATAAAATTATTTGTACTGATTCAAATGGTAAATTGCTATTTTTTAGCACTTTTAGACCAGCCCAAATGCCTCGGGCGAGCGGGTTTTGAATTTTACATTTTTAATTTTTGAATTCACTAGTTGGGAGAGAAAACAACTACGGGCTGAAAGTATTTTAAGGAAAGGTTTCGATGAAAGTTAAGAGCTTAAAAGGTAATACCATAGTATGGTATACTATATAGTTCTATCCCCCACTTCACACCTATGCTTTCCTTATATGTACCTCTTCCCCCAAGAGCGTTTCAAGCACGATTCCACTAATTGAAATATTTAATATTGTCGAATGTTAGGCTTATCCTTTGGATAACCGAAGATTGACGATTTCTAACAGATAACTGAAATAACTGTGAGCAGTAGAATCTATTCCGAATTAAGAGGTGACAAAGTCATCTGGATGATTTTCGCCTTGTTGGCGTTGTTTTCCATCATCATCAGCTATTCGGCGACTGGAACACTGGCTTTTCGATATCACGCAGGTGATACCAGCAGTTATTTATTGAAACAAGTGGGCATTTTGAGTTTAGGTTTAATCTTAGCCTATATGTGTTACTTAATGCACCCAAAGCGATATTCAAAAATGGCGGCGACGCTGTTTTTATTATCCATCCCCTTACTGGTCTATACTTTAGCGTTGGGACCAGAAATTAATGAGGCTAGGCGCTGGATAGCAGTGCCTTTTACTGGCTTGACATTTCAAACTTCAGACTTTGCAAAGATTGCCTTGTTCATGTATTTGGCTAAAGTATTGTCTATCAGTGAGTATATAAAGGATTTTAATAGTGCTTTTTTGCCTATTATCGTTCCAGTTATCATCGTTGTTGGGCTCATTTTACCTTCTGATTTATCAACTGCAGCATTGATATTTTTAATATCGATGCTGATGATGTTTGTAGGTAGAGTGGATTTAAAATACATTGTGCTATTGATAATGTGTGGAATAGTCCTATTTGCTGCGATGATTATTTTAGGTAACTTTTTTCCAGAATTTGTTCGGGTAGATACTTGGACCAAAAGGATTACCAATTTTAGGATGAATCTAGATGGAGAGTACCAAATCCAACAAGCCAAAATGGCGATTGCCAGTGGCGGTCTTTTTTGGGGCGAAGGTCCTGGAAATAGTATGGTGAGAAATACTTTACCATCTGCCCATGCGGATTGTGTATTTGCCGTAATAGTCGAAGAGTATGGTCTTTTAGGAGGCTTTACGATTATCAGTTTGTTTCTACTTTTATTGTTTAGAGTTATTACTTTAGTAACAGTAAGTAATAAAGGATTCGGAGCAATGTTGGCACTAGGATTAACTTTAAATATTGTTATCCAAGCTTTAGCGAATATAGCGGTAACGGTTCATTTAGTGCCAGTTACGGGATTGACTTTACCGATGTTAAGTTATGGAGGTACTTCTTTATTATTCACTTGTATTTCTTTTGGAATTATATTGAGTGTTAGTAAAAATATACAGAAAATAACCGAACCAGAGGCAATCGGAGAAGATTTTGGCAAAGCAGCAAGACCACCACAAGGAGGTGGAGATAGAAATTGAAAATTATGAAGGTAATCATTAGTGGCGGCGGCACAGGGGGGCATGTATTCCCCGCGATTGCCATTGCCGATGCATTAAGAAAAATAGACCCAGCGATAGATATTTTATTCGTAGGAGCACAGGGAAAACTGGAGATGGAAAAAGTTCCAAAAGCAGGTTACCCGATTAAAGGATTAAAAATCAGTGGCTTTCAACGAAAATTGACATTAAAAAATTTCCTAAATCTATTTCATTTAGTAGGTAGTCTATGGAAATCCTTTTGGATAGTTCGGGAATTTAAACCTGATGTAGTAGTCGGAGTAGGAGGATATGCAAGTGGCCCAACTTTAGAGATGGCTTACAGGCAAGGCATTCCAGTTTTGGTGCAAGAGCAGAATTCTTATGCAGGAATAACGAATAAGTTATTAGCAAAAAAAGCGCAAAAAGTCTGTGTTGCCTATCCAAATATGGAGCGTTTTTTTCCAAAAGAAAAACTACAGTTGACAGGAAATCCAGTGCGGGATGATATCGGTGATTTAGACCATTTAAGAGCAGAGGGATTAGCGCATTTTGGATTAGCCAAAGGCAAAAAAACAATCTTGTTATTTGGAGGAAGTTTAGGGGCAAAAACTTTGAATATAGCGATGCGGTTCAATGTAGAAGAGATAAGCCAATTAACTGATATACAGATACTTTGGCAAGCAGGGAAGCTATATATCGAAGATTATAAAGATTGCGAAACGGCGCAATTACAAAACGTTGAAATTCGACCATTTTTAGATAGAATGGATTTAGCATATGCGATAGCGGATGTAGTGATTTGTAGAGCAGGGGCATTGACTATTTCAGAATTAAGCATGGTGGGGAAACCTACGGTGTTAATACCTTCCCCAAATGTGGCGGAAGATCACCAAACGATGAATGCAAAAGCCCTTGTCGATATTCAAGCGGCTTTATTAGTAAAGGATTCGGACGCAACCATAGAGATGCTTCCGAAGGCTATTCATATTTTGAGAAACGACACACAAAGTCGCCAATTGAGCCAGCAAATTAAAACATTGGCGAGACCAAATGCAGCGAGTGAGATTGCGCAAGAGGTTAAAAAACTGGCCGAAAGAAGACGGTAAAAGGGAACGGCAGACGACAAGTATATAATCATGTTGTCTACCGTAAACCGTCCACTCTGAACTTTAAAAGATGCAAAAAGAAGTTACAAGAACCCTCAAACGTTTAGGCTGGATAGCTCTGATTTTATTGATTGGAGTTGTTTTAATCAAAATGATAGAGAAAAAGCAGGCCACTAAAACGATAGCGGTCGCTGTAGAAATAGCCCATTTGCCAGATGGCAATGACTTATTGACAAAAGGAGATGTTTTTGAAATACTAGACCGAAGTTTTGGCTACTCTATGGAAGGGATTCCACAGAATGCAGTCAATGTAGAACGAATAGAAAAAGTATTAAAAGAAAATCCTTTTGTATTGGATGCGGAGGCATACATGGGGGCTAATAGTACCGTACAAATTGACATACAACAAAGAATTCCAGTAATTCGGATTATTGATAAAATGGAACTGAGCTATTATTTCGATAAAGATGGAAATAAGATGCCAACCTCCAAGCACTTTACGGCTAGAGTTTTAACGGCAACAGGCAACATTCCTCCTCATACGCCCGAATTTATGGAACGCGCAAATCATCCGCTGAATCAATTATTTGATTTAGGTAAAAAGTTACTAGCAGATGATTTATACCATCCGATGATGGAGCAAATTTATGTAAATGCCAAACGAGAATACACCTTGATTCCTAAGCTAGGAAATCAAAAAATCTTCTTAGGCAAATATGAACGAATTGACATTAAGTTAGAAAATCTAAAAGTTTTCTATAATAAAGCTATTGCAAATATGGGATGGCGAAAATATAAAACGATTGACTTGCGCTATAAAGGGCAAGTCGTCACTGAGAAACAATAAAACAGGTAATTATCTTAGTTTTATGGTTCACGTAAATATTCAGTCTGAGAAATTCTGTGTACCATTAATCAAAGACCAATTACCATACAATTTAGTCCACCAAGGAAGAGAAGCGAAAAATATGATTTCTTCCGAAAACACTATTTAGGTTATGGAAATAAACACTAACCAATCCAAGGAATTAGTTGTCGCATTGGACATCGGCACATCAAAAGTATGTGCCATAGCAGGCTGCAAAAACGAACATGGTAAACTTGAAATTTTAGGTGTAGGAAAAGTAGAATCTACAGGAGTGATGAGAGGTGTAGTAACCAATATCGAAAAGACAGTTAAAGCTATTTCTGATGCTATTGCCGCTGCAGAACGACAATTTCAGGATTCTTTCAAAGTTGTTCATGTAGGTATTGCAGGACAACATATCAAAAGTTTGCATCATCGAGGGATGTTAACCCGAGACAATATGCATGCGGAGATATCAAAAAAAGATATTGAAAAATTAGTTAGTGACATGCACCGACTAGTATTACCACCAGGTGATAAAATCTTGCATGTAATTCCACAAGAATATACGGTAGATAATGAGGTGGGCATTGTAGACCCAATTGGGATGTCAGGTGTTCGATTAGAAGCAAATTTCCATATTATCACGGGGCAAATTACCGCATCGAATAATATTACGAAATGTGTCAATAAAGCAGGTTATAAAGTTGCAGATATAACTTTAGAACCTATTGCTTCCGCAGCATCAGTTTTGAGTGAGGAAGAATTAGAAGCAGGAGTAGCTTTAGTAGATATAGGTGGAGGAACAACTGATATTTCTGTTTTTTATGAAGGTATTTTACGACATACTGCAGTAATTCCTTTCGGTGGTGATGTCATTACCAAAGACATTAAAGAAGGATGTACGGTGATGAAACACCAAGCAGAGAAGTTAAAAGTTAAATTTGGCTCAGCTTTAGCAGATGAAGTATTTGATAATCGAGTGATTGCTATTCCTGGTTTAAAAGGAAGAGACCCAAAAGAGATTTCAGAGAAAAATTTAGCCTTAATCATACAAGCAAGAGCAGAGGAGATATTAGATTATGTAGTTTGGCAAATTCGCCGTTCAGGTTTTGAGAAAAAACTAATAGGTGGAATTGTATTGACAGGAGGAGGCGCTTTATTAAAAGATTTAGATAAATTGACAGAATTCCATACGGGTATGACTGCAAGAGTAGGTATTCCTGCAGAGCAGTTAGCACATGGTAATTTGGAACAGGTATACAGTCCAGTTTTCTCTACAGGAATTGGCTTATTATTAAGAGGAATCGAAGCGGTAGAAGCAGGAAAAGTTACTTATTCGCATAAAGATAAAGAACCAGAGGTAGAACAAGTAGCTACCGAAGAAGTTTACGAACAGGAACCAGAAGCAGTTGGCATTGGGGAGGATGGCAAATGGTATTCCCAATTGTTTAAAAAGACAAAAGAATGGTTCGAAGCAGAACCAGATACAGAGTATTAATGAATCTGTATAGCTACAAAAGTAGCGCCCTAAAAAAAATTCTTTAACTGAGAAAACTTATAAATTATGATGTTCGATATGCCCAAAGGAGAAGGATCCATCATCAAAGTAATTGGTGTCGGTGGCGGTGGAAGTAATGCAGTCACTCACATGTTCAATCAAGGTATAATAGGTGTAGATTTTGCCATATCTAATACAGATATTCAGGCGATTGATACAAGTCCAGTACCTGTAAAAATCCAATTAGGCCCCGCTTTAACTGATGGAAGGGGAGCAGGTTCAAGACCTCAAATAGGTCGACAAGCGTGCATCGAGTCCATCGAAGAGGTAAAGGAATTTTTGGAAGATGGTACTAAAATGTTGTTCGTTACGGCTGGAATGGGCGGGGGAACAGGAACAGGTGCAGCGCCAATTATTGCCAAAACTGCCCGGGAAATGGGGATTTTGACGGTAGGTATTGTCACTTTACCTTTTACATTCGAAGGTAGAAAAAGAACCAGTCAAGGAGGAGAAGGTTTAGATGAGTTAAAGAATAATGTAGATACCTTAATTGTAATTTCTAACGATAAATTACGTCAAATTCATGGCAATTTATCCTTATCACAAGCTTTCTCAGAAGCGGATAGTATTTTAGCAACGGCAGCTAAGGGTATTGCAGAAATTATCACAGTACCGGGATATGTCAACGTTGACTTTGAAGATGTTAACACGGTAATGCGAGAAAGTGGTATCGCTATCATGGGAACAGCGGCAGCAGACGGAGAAGGTAGAGCGATGAGAGCAGTAGATGATGCTTTAAATTCTCCATTGTTAGAAGATAGCAATATCAAAGGTGCACAACATATTTTGTTGAACATCACTTCTGGTAACAAAGAAGTCACAATGGATGAAATTTTCGAAATAACGGAATATGTCCAACAAGAAGCTGGTTTTGGAACCAACTTAATTTGGGGTAACTGCTTCAATGAAGAGTTAGGGGATAAAATTAGTGTAACCGTTATTGCTACAGGTTTCGAAAGCAATAATCCAGAGAAGGTAGCTAGAGAAGATAATAAAGTAGTGGTAGCTTTAGACGACGAAGAACCAGTTGAGGCTGTTCAAAAAAAAAGTACTCCAGATCTAATATCGGTAGTAGGAGAGAATTCAACTACTTTTGAATTTGAAGATATTCAATTAGATAAATATAGAAAGACGCGTTATTCCTATGATGAGCCTTACGTAAAAGATGAAGAAAGAGAAAAAGCTGAAAATGAACGTAGAAAGCGGCAAGAGCGAGAAGATAGACGCAGAGAAAGTTTGAGAACGAATGTCAGTAAGCTCAATAACCCTCAGGTTATCAATGAGTTAGAAAGTCAGCCAGCTTATCTTAGACGAAAAGTTAGGTTGAATGAAGTACCTCATTCTTCAGAAGAATCAACTTTGTCAAACTGGTCTATTTCTGATGAAGAAGCGCCAGAAATTAGCAAGAATAATACTTATCTACATGATAATGTAGACTAAAGAAAAATATAAGTGAGCGCAAAAGAAAGGCAGTATTGTCTTTGCGTTTCTAAAGATTAATCGAATCTTTCCTTCTTGAGAGGTAGTTTAGTGAAAACTAGACTGCCTCTTTTTTGTTTTAAAGCCGTTGTTTAAGCAACTTGTCCGAGCATACCCTCGGACAAGTTATTCAAGTTAGGGTTTTTAAATCAAGAAATCATTCCGACAAAAGCACCTTCGCCGCCTTACTAAACTCCTTCCAATTTAATTTTTTATTCTTATTTTTATCTAACCCACGAATGATTTTATTAGCCACTACAGGAGCTAAGAAACGATTCACTTTTGCCTTTTTAATTAATTTTTTGATTTCATCATATTCCAAGTATCCATCTCCATTTTTATCAAAAAATTCGAACGCATCTTTTGGGTCTTTGAACTTTTGAGTAATCAAAATTCTAATTTTTCCTAACACTTCTTTTTTACTAGCCATATTATTAGTTTTAATGGAATTAATTTTTTGTATAAATACGAGATTTTGAGGTCAATGTAACAAAATAAACAAAAAAAAGCCTGCTTCAAATAGAAACAGGCTTTTATATATTTATCTTTGATAAGGATCTATCAATTTAACGGATTATTTACCGCCTTTCAATTCTCCTTGCCAAGCTTTTAATTTATCCCAGTTGCCTTTAGCAGCCAATTTAGCTTGCGCTGACCAAGTTTTTGGGTCATGCATACGGAATCTACTTCCTGCATCTTCTAAAACCTTTCTCAATTTCTTGATAGGAGCTTTAGACAAATCAGCGAAAGTAACAATACCCGCATCATTTAATAAGCCAGCAATCTTTGGTCCGATTCCTTCAACTTTTTTCAAGTCATCTGCTTTAGCCGCTTTTTTTGCAGTTACTTTCTTTGTAGTCGCTTTCTTTGCGGTTACTTTCTTTGTAGTCGTTTTTTTGGCAGTTGCTTTAGGAGCTGCTGCTTTCTTAGGTCTTGCAGTAGTATCCGCTTTAGAAGTTGCTTTACCTTTTTTAGCAGGAACAACCACAACTGAGTTATCTACATTATATGGAGCAGCAATGTAGTTATCTGCATCCCAATCATTCTCCCAAATACCATTATCCGCTTTGTAACGGAATTCGTATTGCTTACCAGCAGCTAAAACGATAGTTGCGGTATAGGCAGTTTTAGATGCTTTCATGACAGGTGCTTTCTCCCAGTCCCAATTATTAAAGTCACCTAAGACTCTAACTTCTTTAGCACCTTTGATAGCTTTTTTAGCTAAAGTAAAAGTTACCTTAGCAGCTGGAGTAGACTTTAAAAATTCTTTTTTCAACATTTTTTATTCAGGTTAAGATGGTTTGAAAATTTCTGCAAAGTTAGTGTGTATTTTACAAGAAGTAAATACCCTTAAAGAAAAAAAGCTCGTAAGTGGCTGACAGTCAAATATTAAGAACTAGGGATATGTAAAGAGAAGTACTCATTTCTTTTGTGAAAAAGGACTAAGCTAAATTTAGTCTTAACTTCTGTTAAGTCAACCAAATAATATTTGCTTTTGTGCAAACGAGATAATTGAAAAAAAAGTTGAAAAAAGTAAAAAAAAATTAGGAAATATATCTTTTTTTTAGGGTGTGGCGAATTTTCGCATCTTTATTCCCCTGTTTTTTGATATTTATACTCACAAGTCTCTGTACAAATGACCGTTTTAGGGCTTAGAATAATGGCTTCATTATCTCTTCGTAAAGCATAGGTAAAAGGCTTTGTATCGTCCGCACAATTATAAGTTAAGATTAACTCATCGTCGGTTGCTTCAAATGTACCCGTTCCGCAATCACCAAAGATTTGAAGATTAGAAAAACTGCCATCTTCTTTGAGGGTAAAGGCATCGCCATTGTCTACTTTTTGCCATGTAGCAGGTCCACCAATACTAACTTTTTGCTCGACTAATTTCCATTGACCAACTAGCGGAAGAGCTGTTTTTAAAGATTCTGATACCTGTTCTTCAGGTTCACAGGCTAAAAAAAGAAATAAAGAAACGAAAAGGAGCAATGAATTTTTCATAAGTGATGTTTTTACAATTGAGGATTTAAAAGTATCACTTCTGGAGACAGTTATAAAATAAAAAAAGGTTGGGTTGGAAGGTTTGTAAAAGGTATACAAATTAAGGAGAATTTGAATCTTGTTCAAGAACTTGATGCTTGAAAATTATTTGTTAACCAAAAAATCTTTGACCACTTCAATAAACTGTCCATTTTTCTGAATAGTAGCAATAATGGAAAACTGCCCGCCTTTTTTCATTTTTTTGACCATTTTTTCCATTGCATTGGTTATTTTTCCATTACTCGCCTTGCTAATTAATTTTTTATTTTTCCCATAGGAAAATTGTAAAGTATTCATAGTTACGATTGCTCCTTCTGCATCGAAAACTTGAATCTCCATTTTTAGATTTCGACGTAAAGCCTTCCTTGTCACATTGTATTCTGTGAGGTTGCCCCAAGCGATAGAATACCCATCCTGATTTTCTGCTACATTATCTTTAAAATAAAAATGAATTGGCAAGTCGAGCGCTACTTTGACTTTTTTACCATGATGAAAAGCAGGTTCCCACCTAGGCATTGCTGATAACATTTCTAATGCAGCTTTTCCACATCCACCACCAATATCTTTTAATAATTGAGGTTGTTGTACCTTCCCTAATTCATCCACGATAAAACGCACATAAACCGCTCCTTCAAGGTTCTCCTCTTTGGCGGTTTGAGGATAAATAATATGATTGAAAATATAGGCTTTGAGTGATTGGTTAGAACATTGTCTTCGTTCTTTAGAGCCAACAATATAAGCGGTACAACCAGGGAAATAAGGCATCCTTTCTGCATTGGTGTACAGAGAATCAGTACCTTGAGCTAATAAGCAAGTTGCGGTACTAAAACTGAAAAGCAGAAATAGAATGACTTTATGTGGCATCGCTTTTTTTAATAAAAAACAAACAATCAAAAACTATTTAAAAGCACCACAAACTATGCCATTATATTATATAAAATACTTATTTGATTAGATATGTAAGAAATAGGCTAAAAAAAGCAAATCGAGAGGTAATTAGAGGAAAAGCTAATCTAATTATTTATAAAATCATACAAAGCTTAATACCCGTTGGCAATCAATCTGTTAGTATTTTTTCTAGTTTTGCCAACAGATGGTTGCCAACGGATTTAATTTCAGTTTTTTAGCTACCGCATTATAGTGTGAAAGTGTATTGATTATTAGTCTTAGGCTTTGGACTAAAACAAGAAACGCCCACCTAAACTCACAAAAGAATAGCTTTCTCTAACCTGTTGCACCAATAAATTACTACTATCCAAAAGTAAAGGTAGCGCCGCACTAAGATTTATGCTAAAATTATTGCTAGGTTGATATTGTACACCCAGTAAGCCGAGAATTTGTTCATTGGTTCTAATCAATGCTTCGTCACTTACAGCAGGTGGTTTGAAAGTGATGTTATAAGAAAGTCCTGGATAAAGCACAAATCTAGCACCAAGTCGCTGCACGATAAAGAAACTGGCAGAACTATTATACAATGCTTCATCATTGGTCGCACTTGGTAAATACGCCAAACCATTAAGGATAAAATAGTAATAAGAAGTAGCACTTTTATTAAGACTCACATAGTAAGAAAGGTTAAAATCTACGGTATTCCTATCTGCCAATAAAAACTCTTGGTCTTCCTCTGCCTTGATGGGGGAGAGAGAGTAGCCGGCATTGAGCGTCAATTCGGGCACATTTTTAAAAGGCATCAATCGAAATCTTAAGCCAACTTCTTTTAACCCAGCATATGTTTTATCGACACCGACATTATCAGCCTCATCAGTTCCTCGACTACTTTTCAAAACTTTAAAAGGAGAACTTTGGGCGGCATTGTCTAAGCGTCTACGACCATGTCGAAGGCGCAGTCCTAAGTCCCATCGACCATCCGCCGACACCCCATAATAGGCCTCGAAGTTTCCAGTAAATTCAGTTAAGCGCAATCGGTCTCGAACGGGTGATTCAATGACAGATTCATGAATGGCCAGCCAAGAGGAAAACATAGAAGTATAGAAATTGACTTCGACCTTGCCCGGGTCTAAAATAGTAGCCGATAATCCCCCAAAGAAGAAAGTTTCGTCCAACGTCTCTAGACCGATATCTTCTCGCTTGTTTTGTTGAGCTTGGAGCGATGAGGAGACTAAAAGAATAGCTGCAAAAAGCCAGCTAGCTTTGCTAAGTTTTAAAAGGGTTGTCATAGATGATTTTTGAAGTTTTTTAGTAGTTCTAAATTCAGTTGTCTGTAAAGTAGGAAAGCGTATTAATACAAATGACGGGCTTGATATTTACGCATCTAAGTTAAGTAAATTAAAGATTGAATAAAAACTATTTTGAAAAAAATGGTGTAAAGCAATGGCAAATTGGAAATTATTTAAGGTTATTAGAACTTATTGAAAGTTATTATCGGTAAAAACAAATGGATGATGATATACCGTAAATCACTTCTATGACCGCTAACCTATCTATCTTCTAGTGTCTGAAAAAGACCAACCGTACCCAAATTGGTCAATTTATACCAATAAATTTCCATAGTTGCTTAAAAAATTGGATTTTGGGGAGATGAAACGAAAAAAGCGGATAGCTTGGATTTTGGCATTTTTTGCTTTGCAGTTGGCTAGTGTCTCCGCGCAAGTGGGAGATACTGTAGAAGCAACTCGTTTTTTGACCCTTGCAACGGAACAAATAGATAGCTCGGATTATGAAAAAGGTATAGCTAATTGCGATAAAGCGATACAAATTTACGAAAGTGTCGATGCGCAATATTACAAACTAGGATACGCTTATAACTTAAAAGGAGATGGATTTTATGAGGCGGGGCAATATGACAAAGCGATAGCTTATTTTATGAATGCGAGGGATATTTTAAGTAATCACTATAAAACAGTACATACGGAAATTGCCCAATCCATAAACTTTTTAGGACTTTGTCATTGGCGAAAAGGGAATTTAGGACAAGCAGCTAATTTTTTCCAAGAAGGCTTAGACATGCGGCGCCAATTATTAGGAGATACGCATACAAAAGTCGCAGATAGTTATAATAATTTAGGGAATATAGCTTTAGCACAAAGAGCCTTGTCGAAAGCACTTACCTTTTATCAAAAAGCACTAGCAATAAGAACGGAAACCCTAGGCGAACAGCACTTAGATGTGGCCTCTAGTTATAATAATATGGGTAGCTGTTTTCGCTATGCGGGTGAATTTGAAACAGCTATCCAACTCTATACCAAGTCTTTAAACATCAGGCAATCGAAATTAGGAAAAGACCATCCAAAAAGTGGACAAAATTTCCTAAATCTAGGAGATTGTTTTAGTCAAATGGGGCAAATAGATTCTGCTTTGGTGTACTTAAACCAAGCTCTGCAAATTTTTAAAACGCATTATCCCGAAGACCATATTGAGTTGGCAAATGTGAACATAAACCTAGGGAACTGTTATTCAGCATTAGGAAATCATACCCAAGCTCGGTCATTTTTTGAAAAATCATTAGTGATACAAGTCGCTCATTATCAAAAAGATAGCCCAAATTTAATTTCTGTGTATAATAGTTTAGCGACTACATTTGAAAAGCAAGGTGATTATCAAAAAGCCTTAGGGTATCTTGAAAATAATCTTCATATTTTAAATACCAATCCAAGTTTTGGTGCGGAACACCCTTTTACAGGCTTTACTTTTACCAATATTGGAACCGTCCAAATGGAGTTGGGACAATACGATGCCGCCTTAACCAATTTTAGCAAAGCATATGCTATCTATACTTCACGAAATGATGAGGAGAAGATAGCTGAAACGTTCAATAGTATTGGCAATTGTTTGATGAAGCAGGGCAATTATTGGGAAGCCATTCAGAATTTTAAACAAGGGTTGGAATTATTGAAAAGTCAATCTGCTGACAAGGGAAAACAAGCATTAATCGTAAGTAACATAGGATATGGGTTTTATGAAATGGGCGAATTATCCACTGCTTACAAAAGTGCCTTGGAAGCGCTTCAGCTAATGGAAAAACAATATGGAGAAAACTCCCCCAATTTAGCTTCATTTAAGACCAACATCGCTCAAATTTTGGTTGCTCAAGAGAAATATAAGGTAGCTTTTCAGCAATTTGAGGAAGTGAATACCTTAATAGGAATAGACCTAAATAATCCTAAGGTGCCTTCTTATATGGATGAACCGATAGATGTTTTGCGGCTATTGAATGCCAATGGCTCGGCACATTTAGCCTATTATCAAAAAAACAAAAACGAGGCGGTTTTATCCGAAGCATTAACACTTTTCAACTATGCGATACGAGTAACAGAACAAGTTAGAAATCAATATCAAGAAGTCACTTCTAAGCGTCAACTCGGAGAAACGAGTCACGAAAGTTTTATCGGAGCGATTCAAACCTGTTATCAATTATATCAAATTACACAACAAGAAAACTATTTGGAGCAAGCCTTTCAATATTCTGAAAAGAGCCGCAGTCACTTAATTTTGGCGGCATTGAATACCTCGAACGCCACTTCCTTTTCAGGTATTCCCGACAGCTTATTAGCACAAGAAAGAAGCTTAAAATCTACTATTACTTTTTATGAAAAAAAGAAACAAATAGCTATACAAAAAGGAAGTGCAGTTAATCAAGATTTATTAGATGAGTACAATCATAAGATATTTCAAAACAAGCAATTATACGAGCAATTAATTCAACGATTTGAGACCGAATTTCCAGCTTATTTCGAGTTGAAATACGAAGAGAATTTATCAACTATTGCAGACTTGCAATTGGACTTATTAACTCCTGACCATAGTTTGATAGAATATTTTGTAGCGGATACTTCCACCTTCGTTTTTGTGATAAACAAAGATAAAGCAAGTATGGCGGAATTACCGATTGGCGTAGATACCTTGGCAAAGAAAGTAAGTCTGCTTCGTAAATACATCCATGCGTACTATACGGACACAAAACAACAAACGGGCGATACCTATCAAAAGGCGCTTACAGATTACACTTTTTTGGGGTATGATTTATATCAAAAAATAGTGCAACCTATTGAAAATCAATTAGCTGTGAAGTTGACTGTCATTAATGGGAGTATCTTAAATTTTCTACCCTTTGACGCATTAATTGCCAGTCCAGTTAAGCAAGTACACCAACCAAAAAGTTATAATTATTTACTAAAAAACTATGAAATAAGTTATGGTTACTCAGCGAATTTATTGCATCGATTAATCAAAGAAAAACAGTCAAAACGCAAACAACAATTATTAGCTTTTGCGCCTATATTTTCTAACACAGACTATAGGAATTTAGCCCCATTAGCCCACAATTTTCCAGAAGTAGATGCCATAACTAAGTTGATTACTGGAGATGTTTTTACAGGCCCCAAAGCTACTAAAACTAAGTTTCAAGAACTAGCTCATTTATACCAAATAATCCACTTGTCAACCCATGGTCAATCAGATATGGAACAAGGGGATTATTCCTATTTGGCTTTTGCCGAAAATGCAGATAGTACCCAAGAAGATTTGTTGTATGCCAAAGACATATATAACCTCGATTTACAAGCAGATTTAGTGGTCTTAAGTGCTTGTGAAACGGGCACAGGCGAAGTATCTAGAAGTGAAGGTGCCATCAGTTTAGGTCGAGCCTTTTTTTACAGCGGCGCAAAAAGTATATTAAATACCCTATGGAGTGTTGATGATGCCTCAACGGGCGAATTAATGCAGCAATTTTACAGAGATATTCGAGATGGTTTTACGCGAAGTACTGCTTTGCGTAAAGCCAAACTAAATTTTATCGAAGAAGGAAAGTATGCGCATCCGTATTATTGGAGTGCTTTTATGCTGATAGGAAAGCGAGGGGAAATACAATTAGATGATGGATTTAATTGGCAACGATTATTTATCCCTAGTCTTTTATCGCTAGTAGGAATAGGCTGGTTGGTTTTTGTAAGGCTAAAAAACAGTAAGCAATCATAATCTATTGGCAATTGATAAGGGGTGAAACAATCGTAAGTTGTACACTTTATTTTTACCCCACTACTAAGTTATTTTTGCCAACAGATGATTGCCAACGGATTGAAGTAATAGCAAAGTAGGCAGCTATAGCTTAACCCATTTCTCAACCCTAGACCGACCTTCCAAATCTTGAATTTTCAACAAATAAACCCCTGCCTCAAAATGCGCCACATCTAAAGAGATTGGTGTGGAATGTTCCAAATAAGTCTGCCGAATAACCCGTCCATCTATAGTAGAAATAGTCAAATTATCAATAGGAAAATCCGCTTGAATCGTCAATTGGTCAGGAACAGGATTGGGCATTAATTGAATAGTCGCAGCAGTAGGAAGCGCATCAATAGCAGTGACTGTAGGGCGGGCTACAATCGCCACATCATTCGCCATAAAAATTTCACCATTAGTAGATTCCCCTTCTTTGATTTGATATAACTGACTGGTAGTGAGGTTGTAAAAGCGGTCCGTATGCCCGGAAGGCCAAGTGAGTATTAAAGAATCTAGTGTTTCATGGAGACCAAGACCAATGTGTTTTTTTGCTGTATTCTGACCTAAAAAGCCAAAGCCACAGTAGGTAAAATCAGATTGGTATAAATCTTTCGCGAAGGTCTCAATACGAGTGCCAATACCATCTCGATTACTAGCCACGCCTTCCAATTGGATTTTGACCCAATGATTATCGTTTTTGGTCAGGTTATTCCATAGATGAAAGTGGGTGGGTTGATTATTTTGCACGATGATGTCCAGCGTTCCATCCATATCAAAATCTGCAATTGCATTGCTATAACTATTAAAAGTATCGACCTCAAAGCCCTCAGTGATAATTTCAAAATATTGTTTATCTATGTTTTCGTAGAAATGCACCCCTTTGACCGAAGGATTAGAGCTATTGCCACACATATAAAGGTCCAAATCTCCATCATTATCCGCATCAAAGAAGGTTGACCCCCAGCCATTTCCATTTTCGTAATTAATGCCTAAATCAGGAGCTTTATCTTCAAAAGAAATGTCTAGTACATCGGGATTAGGGCCACTATTCTGCAATAATTGCCCTCCCACAAAGGTATTGGTCACATACATATCTACCCAGCCATCTTGGTTAATATCGGCAGCATTGACACACATACCATTCATTCGGGCATTGGCATCCGTATCTTGACTGGCATCATAAAAATGACCGTTGCCCAAATTTTCATAAAGGGTATTATAAGTCAATTTATCATTAGCTGTATAGATGTCTGGCCATTGGTCATTATTAAAATCCATAAAAGCAGCGGCAAAAGGTACGCGGTCAGCATTGCCCATTTCCGCAGTAGCCGTTACTTCCGTAAAAGTTCCATCCGCATTATTTTTAAAAAGGCTATTGCCACCAGTCTGTTGACCAGCATAATTGTGATAGGTACATAATAAATCCAACCAGCCATCTCGATTATAATCGCCCCAATTAGCTCCATACGCAGCGTGTCTATCCAAGGGTAAACCACTATTTTGGGTGATATCAATAAGCTGCATATCTCCTTGATTTTCGTATAAATAGCTTTGCCCTAAAAAAGCAGAGACAAACAAATCCGCATCCCCATCATTATCATAATCTGCCCATAATATTTGTTTGACTTCCTCTCGATTATCTACCAAGGCAGCTATTGCTTCAAAACTGGTTCCAGTATTGATATAAAAGCCAATCAACTGTCCTCGTTCAGTCGCCAAAGTCAAATCATCCATTCCATCTTGGTTAAAATCATAGACGCTCACTCCTGCACCAATCGCTCCATTTATAATGCGGTGGTTGACGTTTTTGTCCATAGCAGCTTCCTTAAAACTAATCTGTGCAATTGTAAAATAGGGGAGTAGTAGGCCAAACAGTAAGTGCCATAAAAGTAGTGTTTGCTGATTGTATAATCGCATGCTTGTTTTGGATTCTTATATTATTAACTGGCTATATCAGGCTAACGGTAGTAAATCGGAAATAACCTGAGCAGTCTAAAATTTCAGCTGCATGAATGCAGATAACAATCGGAAATTTTTATACAGTGCGGGTGTGTCGGACTTTGATGAGTCGGGGAGATTTAGTGTAAAATTAGGATTAATTTGAAAAAAGCGAAGATAGTTTGCCAAAAAAATTACTTTTTGTATTTTAGGAACTGGATTAAGCTCATTCGAATGAGGTTAAAATATTGTATTATTGAGAATTATAAACTATTTTTGAGTAAATAATTTCCCCTCTCCATTACTATTTACTAAAAAAATAAACAGTTCGATTTCTTCTAAATTAGATAAAGTTTAGGGCAACAATTTGGTGTTTATAACCATCATCAATATGTACAAAAGCCAACGACTTTATCAAAAACAAATAAAGATGAAAAAGCTATTTTGGACTATTAGTATGTGCCTGTTTTTTAGTAATGGACTATTTGCTACCACTATTTTTGAGACCTATCCTTGGTTAACAGATATAGTCCAACAAGACAATTGTATTAGTGAAAAGGTAGAAGTTTATGAAATTAGCATTTTTACTTATTTATTAGTGACGGATACTGATGGAGTAGCTACTTTATATAATCAAGATGGACTTTATTATTGTCAAAGTACCAGTAATTTTGATTGTGTCGCTTTGTATAATTTAGAAGGGCCGATAGATTCGTGGGACTGTGCTGCCAATCAGGAGTCTTCGTGTTCGATAACGATAACCAATACCCAATGTAGAGGAGTAGGGGTATATGATGAGCATGATAATTTTATAACATCAATGGTTTCAGGTCCTCATCCTTTTGGACCACCTAATCAGGCATCCTCTATTTGGGAAGACCCTCGACCGCTAGGCGTCGATGAGGACCGTGTTTATATATTTAAAGAAAATAATTTTGTCCTTGGTAGCCAAACCGTCTCCTGTGCTAATACCCAAATAACCGTATCTAGTAAGTATTTTAATGGATGTACGGATGCGCTTGGAATAGCAGAAATAACGAATACAGGTTGTCGAACGATTGAGGTACATAATACTCGTAGTGAAGTAGTAAGCACTCATGAACCAGGCGAAACCTTTTATTTAACAGCAGGACCATCTATACATATCTTGATGGCTGGCTTGGATACCCTAGGAATAAATGCAAATGCTTATGGCGATTATGACCTAAATTCGGGTGGCTGTGAGGAAGAGGGGAATCCACCTTCATCTACTATTCCAGAAAATTTTGAAGATTATTATGTCATTTATACCTTATGCAAAGGAGATACTTTAAGTGTCCCTAATCCTGTTAGAACGATACAATGCCCAGCTCCTCCTCCAGGTCCGGGGATAATAGAAAATTTTCCTTTTTTACAAGTACCAGATTGGACAAGTAGTACAGGAGCGAATTTTTCGGTGAGTTTTAGTCCAGGGGCTTCTGAACTTCATTTATTTCCCACAGAAACAACCATGTATGAGGGAGATTACAACCCCTTTTCTTGTGGCGGTCCAGCGGGCCCTTTAGGATTACCTATCAAATATTTAGTTCTAGTAGAAGATTCGGAAAATTGTGGGTCCAATGGACAACCTAATTTTGTCATAGAAGCTTGTGCAGGAGACATTATTGAATTGCCAATTCCTAACCAAGTAGGTTCGATTCGACGGACTATTTGTGATGATTTTATTGAATTAGCTGGCGGTAGTGTCGCAGAATTAGTGGAAGAAAACGGCACATCGATGAAAGTCCGCATTAAAGACGCAGGCAAATTTTCGGTGAATGGGATAGGAGGTAGAATTGAATCTATTTATAATAGGGCAACGGTTCAAAGTTCTTGTCCAGTGACGAGTTACCAATTTGAAGTGAAACTTAAAGCGGATTGTAGCGAAACTGGAGGGAATGCGGCCTTGTTTGAGGATTATCCTTGGCTAAATAATTTGGTTAATCTAAATGATTGCTCAACCGAATCTGTAGAATTATATCAAACGAGTATTTTCTTTTATCTACTGGTGAAAGATGCGACTGGTAAGGAGACTTTATATAATGCCAATGGACAATTCTATTGTCAGCATTCGCCTAATTTTGATTGTGTAGCAGCGTATGATTTAGGAAGTCCGATTGATAGTTGGAGCTGCGGCGATACTCCACCAGTCGGAGAATGTGGGGCAAACACAGGTACTTTCTTTTTTAGAGCATGTGATGATGGACAAATTTTCTATTTTATCGGACTTGAAGATGGAACCATTTATGACCCCTATTTCGCGGAAGGAATTTCTTTTGACGTAATTGATGGGCAAAGAGTGAAATTTGATTACGTGGACGCCAATTTTGCTTCACCCTGTTCTATCGCGGAAAAGGCGATAACCATTACTTGCTTAGAAGCTTTAGATTTTCCGATTAATAATGGGGATTGTAGCAAAAATAGTGGAGAAATAGTGGTGACCCAATGCGATGATGGGACTGACTTCTATTTTATCGAAAGTACAATAGATGGACTGTTATACGATGCCTACTTCGCAGAAGGGATTGATTTTGTCAAATATCATGGACAAAAAGTCAATTTTGATTTTGAATTAGCAGGTTTCGATTCACCCTGTTCTATTGCCGATGATGCTATTATTGTGACTTGTATTGAAGAGCGTGTAACTGAACTTGTTGAATATCCAGCTATTTTTTCACGGTTTGATTGGTTAGAAGATTTAGTAGACCCTTTTGATTGTGAAGGACAGACCGAAACCTTAATAGCTGTTTATCAACAAAGTATATTCAATTTTATTCTTGTTCAGGAAAATGGAAATAGACGATTATATTTTGAGGATGGTACTTTCTACTGCCAAGATTCAGACAATTTTGATTGTGTCTCGGCTTATAGTTTAGGCAGTCCAATTGACTTTTGGTCTTGTTCGGGTAGAGGTTTAGTAGAGCTTTCAGAAAGGACAAATGGCGCTGCACAAACAAGTAATTTAACACTTTTCCCTAATCCAGTAAGCACCAATCTAACGGTCCAATTACCGACGACTATTCAAGAAAATCAACAGCTTAGAATCTTTGATACTTTTGGTAGAACGGTACTTGAAAAAAGAGTAACATCGTCTGCCAACACTTTAGAAGTTGACGTGGCAAGTTTTCAAAATGGGCTGTATTATTTGGTGTTGTTTGGTAATGGAAAAGAACTGGTCCAGAAATTTGTTAAGCAGGATTTGAAGTGATAAATCTTTAATAAAAAAATTAATTTTTCGGTAAAACAATGCTAAAAATGCTATAGTGACCTAGTTTGGAGGAAACGGTGATAGTCCCTTTGTATCTTTCAATGATTTTTTTGCAGATACCTAAGCCTAATCCTGTTCCTGCATATTCTTCTAGATGGTGGAGGCGTTTAAAAAAGTCGAAAATCTGAGATTGATATTGTGTAGGAATACCAATACCATTATCCTTAAAATTTAGGATGAAAGAAGAATCTGTTACCTCTGAACTAATATGTATAGAGGGAATAGTATTTTGATTATAAGTAATTCCGTTGTGGAGAATCTGCTTAAACACAATTAAAAATTCTTTTTCATTAAGGCAGTAAGCTGGTAGTTTGTCATAAGTAATAGCTACTTTTTTGGGCGACAATTCTTCTGCTAACAATTTTATGGCTTTTTCAGCAATTCCATTTAAATCAATGAGTTGGGTGTTAGTTGGCTGATTGTAATATTTGGTGGAGGTAATTTCCATCACCCCTTCTATAATTAAATTCATTTGATGTCCTGCACCTTCTGCAATGTCAATATAAGTATCTAATTGGTCATGTTTACCTTTTTGTAAATCTGATTTGATTAAGTTTAAAAAACTAATAATATTTCTCAAAGGTGTTTTTAAATCATGAGAGGCAATGTGCGTAAAACGTTGAATTTCAACAGTTTTTTGATTTAACTGTTTGTTTTTAGTGCTCAAAGAAGTAATTAATTCATTGTTCTTTTCTTCATGCGTAAAAAATACAAGTGACAGCCAACCTAAACAGAGAATAAAAGCAACTATTTCGTCAATAGGATAATTTCTAAACCCAAAAAAGGGGTCATTAAAGCTAATGTATAAGGTAGGTAGAACAAACAAAAAAACATTATAGATAATCAATCCATTCCGAAGTAGTGGCTGATTTTTATAGAACATATAAGTGATGCCAATAGTACAAATAGCAACTGCCCCATGGCCGAAATAGCCACCAATGGAGAGTAGTGCGCAAACATACCAAAGCGGAGCAATCGCTGAAAAATAGAATCTGGCTTCTTTTATCAAATAGAATGCATGTAAAATCACTATTATAGCATAGGTAAATCCAATACCAAAGGTGACCATCGTATAGACATAGTCTCTTGTTAATAAGAAACCTATAAAACAAATTGCGAAACCACCCAATGAAGTAAACAAACCCATAACGGACATCATAGAGGTAATGCTGTTTTCCTCTGGAAAATCAGGAGAGACCCCAATAGATTTGATATAATTAAATAATTGAATAGCTTTAGACATATTATAATAGCAACCGAAAATTAATAGTTGGTCTTACCATGCACCTTTAAATGATTAACAAAATGATTGTTCTCCTTTGTAAATCAAAAGTTGTACCTATAACTAGTGGTTAAAGATTTTATCAGAATAATTAGGCGTTATCACAGGAATTAGGAACTATTAAAACATACTGCTATCGATGTTTTTAGTATAGATACTTAATACATTGCATGAATAAAGCACAACTATTCAAATTCCATCAAAAATTACTAATTAATAAAAGGATTCCGTATGTTTAAGTTTTAAAAACAAACTTAAATCAATGCGAAGATTAGCCCTTTT
>CALJVJ010000399.1 GCA_937974625.1 uncultured Saprospiraceae bacterium | reverse complement strand
TAAACGATAAAACTATAATTTCATGAGTGCTCCAATGACGGTTGCTAATGAAGCCCAAACGGCTGAGATTCATAGACTTTTTGAACTACAACAAAAAAGTCAAATGAAGGTAGGAAATACGACTGCTAAACAAAGAATAGCTAAATTAAAAAAGCTACAAAAGGCAGTAATGCAATATCGTCCACAAATCAAAGAAGCTTTATATAACGATTATCGAAAACATCCTAGTGAGGCTGACTTAACGGATATCTATCCAGTGATTAGTGAGATTAAGCATGCTTGTTCAGGTCTTAGAAGTTGGATGCGAAAAGAATATGTAGATACGCCCTTAGCTATTTTAGGCTCTAAGTCTCATATTAGATACGAACCTAAAGGCAATGTCCTAATCATTTCTCCGTGGAATTTTCCTATCAACTTGACTTTGGGACCATTGGTTTCTGCTATCGCAGCAGGAAATACCGTTATCCTAAAACCTTCGGAGCATACTTCTCATGCAGGAGCAATCATGGCTAAAATTCTGAAAGAAGTTTTTCCCGAAGAGGAAGTAGCGACTATTGAAGGCGGCATTGGTACTTCCACCGCTTTATTAGCACTTCCTTTCAATCATATATTTTTCACAGGAGCACCTTCGATTGGTAAAGTTGTGATGGCTGCTGCTGCAAAGCATTTGACTTCCGTTACTTTAGAGTTAGGTGGAAAATCGCCAACTATTGTTGATGAAACTGCAAGTGTGGAAATGGCTGCTCGTCGGATTGCTTGGGGAAAGTTTTTGAATAATGGTCAAGTTTGTATTGCACCTGATTACATTTTCGTCCACGAAAGTAAAAAACAGGCCTTCCTAGATGCTGTAAAAAAGAATATCAAAAAGTTTTACACGGAAGATGCTTCTAAAGAAACTTCTTATGCGCGAATCGTCAATAATAGACACTTCAATAGAGTAAAAGGATATATCGAAGATGCTGTTTCAAAAGGAGCAAAAGTAGAAGCTGGAGCAAAATTCGATGGTGACCAAGATTATATCGCACCAACAGTAATGACCAATGTTTCAGAAGAATCAACTTTGATGACTCAAGAAATATTTGGACCGGTCATGCCTGTTTATGGTTATACGGATATCAATCAAGTAATTGATAAAATCAATTCAAGAGAAAAACCGCTTGCTTTATATATTTATAGCAGTAAGAATAAAAACATCAACCATATCCTAGCAAATACCAGAGCAGGTGGTACTTGTATTAACCATAACGCTGTTCACTTCTTTAATGGAAATTTACCTTTTGGTGGGTCTAATAATAGCGGAATTGGAAAAGGACATGGTCATTATGGTTTCAAAGCATTCTCTAATGCCAGAGGAGTTTTAGAACAAAAGATGCCGAATGCCTTAGAATTATTAATGCCACCTTATAATGGTTTTAAACAGACATTAATTGATTTAACAATAAAATATTTCTAAATATTTCGAGGCGGTTGTTTTTAACAACCGCCTTGTTTTTTTATGCTTCATTCATTCTGCCAGCCTTATATTATAGCGTTTTAGAAATCAAATAAATCATTCCATTGCTTTGATTAGCCACGGATGTTAGATAAAGTTAGCCATTCTCGCTTTGATTTTATCATTATACGAAAATCGATAATATTAAGTTTTGAGATGGAATACGTTAAAAAAGCAGTCTAGGAACACGTTTGTTTAGGTGGCGGAGGCCGTTCAAAAACTGTTTGACGGAGGAGTTTTTTTGAACTAGAATTTTTTGTTTCTTTTTTTTTTCAATTGAAAAAAAGAAAAGAGCGTCTAGTTTAAAAGCCTTTAAAAAGATTCGAATTTCCAAAGTTTATATTAATTAATTTTCAAAGCGAGAATAACTGAGATAGCGTAATAGTTATTAAAAATTTTGAAATATATTTTTCAATCTCGCCATCAAAAAAGACAAAAATAATCTGTTTTCACTCCTTTAAATTCAGTTAATTCCGTGGGCTTTCCCATCTGCTGTGCAGTTCTCTTCACTAAAACAGTCCTCTAGGACTCTTTTAGCTTGTTCATCCTCCAAGTTAAGATTATTAAAGATTGATATGAAAAATTTAACCTATTTAATCCTCGCATGTTTTCTATTCCTGCAAAGCTGTAACACTACAAAACCTCTAGTCAATGCTCCTAACGATAATCTTTCTTCTATCATAAAAGATTATGAAAATATAGGCGAGCGGTTATACAAGGAATTTAAATCGCCATGGCCAAATCTGTCCAAAGAAAAATTGTCCAAGGAAAAAGAAGCACTCCAAAAAATAACCAATCGTTTAACCAAACTTAATATCAATCAACTACCCGAATCAGATAAAATCAATCTTGATTTATTAGATTTGGTGGTAAAAGATAGATTGTATCATCTTGATTTTCAATCTCATTTATTTCCTTTAAATTCAGAAGGTGGCTTTTTGGCTGGCATCGTTTATTCTCTGCAAAATCAACGAATTACGACAACGGAAGGTTATGATGATTTTAAAGAAAAGCTATTGACTTTACCTGCTTATTTGGAAGAAAGAAGGATGCAAATGCAATTGGGACAACAACAAGGAAAGTCGTCTCCTAAAATTGTCGTTAAAAACTGTATTAAACTAGTAGATGGGGTTTTAAATACACCTAAAGCTGATTTATTTTTCCTAAACGGTGTTCGTGGTCAGACAGAAAGAACAACGGAAATCACGACTATTATTGACAACCAAATACTACCTGCTTACCAAAAATTCAATCAGTTTTTAAAAGAAGATTATTTACCAAAAGCACCTGAAAAAGTAGGCATTGCAGGCATTACGGAAGGAGCAGCCTTTTATGAACAACGCGTAAAATTCTTTACCACTTTTGATATTTCTCCAAAAGAAGTATTTGATATTGGTCAAAGTGAAGTTAAGCGCATTCGTGCAGAAATGCAGGCGATTATTGATGAACTTAAATTTGAAGGTTCTTTTGCAGATTTTCTAGTTTTCTTAAGAACTGACCCTCAATTTTATCCCAAAACACCTAAAGCTTTATTACAACAAGCGGCATGGATTACGACTGAAATGCAAGGAAAACTACCTCAATATTTTGGTAAATTACCCAGAATGCCTTTGACGGTTAAACCTGTACCAGCTGCCTTAGCGCCCAATTATACAGGTGGTCGCTATTCCCCTGGTTCTTATGAGCGAAACCGTGCTGGTCAGTATTGGGTAAATACCTATAAATTAGAAAGTCGGCCTTATTATGTCTTACCCGCTTTATCTTTACATGAGGGCGTTCCAGGACATCATTTGCAAAATATGTTGGCAGCAGAAATGGAGGATATGCCTGTGTTCCGACAACAAACTTATTTATCTGCTTTTGGAGAAGGTTGGGGCTTGTACTCCGAATTTTTAGGCAAAGAAGCAGGTATGTATAAAACACCTTACGAAGATTTTGGAAGATTGACCTACGAAATGTGGAGAGCTTGCCGCTTAGTCGTTGACCCCGGTATGCATTATATGGATTGGACTAGGGAACAAGCTGTAGAATTTATGGCTTCCAACACTGCCCTATCTATGCATGAAGTTAATACAGAAATTGACCGATATATCGGTTGGCCCGGACAAGCGGTTTCTTATAAAATTGGGGAATTAAAAATACGCGAACTAAGAAAATTAGCAGAAGCCGCATTAGGAAATAATTTTGATTTAAGAACCTTCCATGATACGGTTTTAGCAAATGGTTCTGTACCTTTGTCTACCTTGGAGCGTATTATTAAACAGTATATTGCAAAGCGTAAAAAAATAATAACTCCCTAATAGGCACCGATTTGGTTTTCCACAAAAAAAAAGTCAATAGTAAATCATTAAAATGAGTCAAGAAACCCTGCAAGAAGAACAATCTACCATTCAAGAATCTACTAAAAATATAAAAACCTACCCACCTGTAAAAGGCGGTAGTTTCCTAATAGAAAATGGCAAGGCGGACGATTTTTTCGTCGCCGAAGACTTTGATGACGAAGCTAGAATGATTGGTGATTTAGTCAAAGACTTTTGTATCAAAGAAATCCAAGAACCCTTTTTTAAAAATGGTCGAGAACTACAAGTGACAAACGAAGCTGATAAAGCGGAGATGTTAGCTATTTTGAAAAGAGCTGGTGAACTTGGTTTATGTGGCGTCAGTATTCCAGAAGCTTATGGCGGAATGGGCTTAGATTTCAAAACAAATACCTTAATTTCTACCCAATTACCCCATGGTTTTTCATTTGCAACTACTTTGGGTGCGCAAACTTCCATTGGTTGTTTACCGATTGTTTATTACGGTACCGAAGAACAAAAACATAAATATCTACCCAAAATAGCCAGTGCAGAATACGTCGCCTCTTATGCTTTGACAGAACCTACAGCTGGTTCTGATGCCAACTCAGGTAAATCAAAAGCGATTCTAAGTCCAGACGGAAGTCATTACCTATTGAATGGACAGAAAATATGGATAACTAACGGCGGGTTTGCAGATGTGTACATTGTTTTTGCTAAAATAGACGATGATAAAAACCTTTCTGCTTTTATCGTAGAACGAGATTTTGAAGGCTTCTCTGTAGGTCCAGAAGAAAAGAAATTTGGTATCAAAGGGTCTTCTACTGTCCAAATCTATTTTGATAATTGTAAAGTCCCTGTCGAGAATCTATTGGGCGAACGCCAAGGTGGTTTTAAAATGGCATTGACCATCCTTAGTGGTGGACGGATAAAGGCAGGTGCAGGAGGTGTCGGTGGCGCTATATTTGCAGTCAACCGTTCGGCTACCTATGCTAAAGAACGTAAGCAATTTGGCAAATCCATCGCCGAATTTGGGGTCATCCAAGCAAAAATTGGAGACATCACGACCAAAGCTTTTGCTATTGAAGCAGCCCTTTTTCGCACCAGTGATTTGATTGATAGACAAGAAGCCAATTTATTAGCAGCAGGTGCTTCGCCGAATGAAGCAAAGATTAAAGCGATTAGTGAATTCACGATTGAAGCCGCTATTTGTAAGGTAAAAGGTTCTGATTTGTGTTGCTATGCTATTGATGAGGCCATGCAGATTCATGGAGGGATGGGCTATGCGGCAGAGACGGGTTTAGGCATGGGTTATAGAGACGCTAGAATCACTAAGATATACGAAGGCACCAATGAAATAAATGCCATGTTAGCCGTTGGAGAATTGTCCAAACGGGCCTTACAAACCAAAGAATTAGATTTAATAAGCGCAGGAAAAAAGATACCAACGTTCTTAATGTCAATGTCCAATCCATTCCGCTCTAAATCAGATAGTTCTGAGCAAAAACGAATTTTGCAAGGCATTAAAAATACTTTCCTTTATTTGACGAATGCAGCAGGCAAACACTTTAAAAAAGCATTGGTAGATGAGCAAGAAATTATCATGCACCTCTCCGCTATTCTGCAAGATGCTTTTGTGGCAGATTGCGTCTATTTGAAAGTTCAAAAGTTAAGTACTCCAACTAACTCTAATAAAGAAAAATTAGCCGTTCAACAACAAATGGTTCAACTTTATTTATTCGATGCTTTGGGGAGAGTGGGTCATGCTGCGAAGGAAATCATTGCTAGTTTTGGTACTGCTGGACAACAAAAAACGCATAGTCGAATGGTTCGGATTTTACTGAAGCCTTATGCAGTTAATCCGAAGACCTTGCGTCGGAATGTGACAAAGGCGGTGATTGAGCATGGTGGATATCCGTTTTAGAAATCTAAAATGTAAAATTTTAAATCTTAAATTTCAAAGTTTGGCGATAGCGCAAGACGGTCCCGCCTTTATAACAATACCCGCTTTTATAGAACACCACCCAAAACTAATAAAAGCATAAATAATATAAAGTAAACAAAAAATGAAAAGAAAATAATCACTACCCCTTTAAAAATAGTTTTAAAAGCACCTTGCTTAAATATTTTGAAGTAAACGAATAATTGAAAAAAAGTGGATAATAAAAAGATGAGCGAAAATTGTATGATAAGACCTACATCGTTATCATCCTCTAAAAATAAAGAAAAAACTAAGGCTAAAACAACAAAAATGAGGCTTTGAAAACTAAAAACATAAGCACTAATCACTAAATGTTCCGCTCCATTATAAGCTGATTTTTTAAACATAATCCACGAAAAGAAAGCAGTTATTGGAACTAGAAAAACCAAAAATAGATTACAATACTTCTCGAATATTCCAATTAGTCTTTTCGCATGCTCCTCATTTTTATTGTCCGTAGCATCCATTGAACCTTCTAATACTCCACTAATAAATTCTCCTCCTCCGTAATTTAAGAAAACGATGGTCGTGATAGCTAATATCACTATGGAAAACCGAACAGGCTTCATCATCTTTTCCCTATCTCTTTTCAAATAAGTCTCTATCGCATCTCCCGATTGAGTCAATAACGCATAGATGGTATAAAATATACCTCTTTCGAAATTTAAGACCTCCAAAATTGACTGCCCTATTTTTTTGAAACTGATTCTTTCTAGTTCGTTGGTTTCTTTCATGGTTTTGTTTTGGTAGTTTCTACTTCTTTTAAATTTGTAATTTTAGGTACTACATTTTTGAATTTTCGGGCGTATACCAAATAGGTGAAGACCAAGCCCGCTCACGAATAGTCCGAATAGCATCCGAAGGATAATCAATCCCTTCCCGTATCTCATCCCACAAATTAAATCTGGCAGTCGGCAATTCAATTACCCGCACATAATAGAATACCTCCGCAGTTGAGTCAAAATCTGGGTCTGCCCAAGTTGTTTGTAGCGTTGTAGCCCCTTTATCTTTTGACCACTCCCCTGTTGTTAAATTAACAGCTGCACCATTATCAGGCACGGTTCCATCAGAATTAATGGTTCGATTATCAGATAAGGCAACCGTATAAATCTGTTCTTTTAATTCCCCTTCCTTATGCCAGCCTTTGATAACTTCTATACGGTCTAAGTTAGCACTTTCATTGTCTTTAGTCGCCCAAATAAGGAAGGATGGCGCTTGGTTCGGAGTCGTAGATTTAGGTAAATCACTGCCCATTGGCACTCCTTTCTCATAACCTGCTTTGACTAAATCCTCGTAACTATCATATTGACTATCAAAGTCATAACCTGCAAAAAAACGTACCTGAATGCGGCCACCACTGGTAGCAAAAGTTTCTTTTCTTTTAAGGGCATCCCAAATTTCTCCTCTTATATTCTTTTCTGCCCAAACTCCTACTAATCCACCTGGATTAATCGCTTCATAGACTTTTTTGCCTAAATCTAACTCACTACCCGACATAATCCATTCTCGATTTCGTCGATTTTCAGCATTATTATCTACTAAGGTATGATTTCGATTCTCTTCTGTTTCCTCTGTTGCACCTGGTGTTCCGTTATGAGTATCCGTACTAGCGATGAGTCCAAATTTATAAGGGTTTATACCTAATTCGGCTTGATACGCTAATCCTTTTTTGAGGGCATATCTTACATAATCTTTTTTGTTAGGTGGCAAATAATTATAATTTTCAAAATCAGCAAATTCATCATTTTTCCAAAAATCAGCATGTACCTCTGAATTTCCTTTGGCTTGATGAATTTCTATAAGTGGCTCCCATTTATTTCTCGCTTTTACATATTCCGCATCTAACGGATTGCCATCCGACTTTACCTCTGGAAATGCGATGCCTTTTCCAAGATTAGTATTATGTGGTATTGCTAGTACCGTTGAACCTCCTTTCGTGTATTGTTCTAAGCTTGCCCAAAGTCCTTCGGCAGTTTTTGCCTCAATAGAACTGATTGGATAGTCTGGTACTACCATATCTCTAAAGAATACGTTTCGATGCAAATGGGCACCGTCTTCTGCTCTAGACCACTCGTACCCTGCTAAAGTTGTAAATTTACCCGCCTCATAATGCTTTTCTGCAGCATCAAGAATCATATCCCATGCCTTTTTCGTCGATTCAAAACCTTGGAAAAAGCCCATGTGTTTTCGCTCTCCTGCTCCTTTTCTATTTCGCATTTGTTGGAATAAGGCTTCTGACTTTTTTTCATCATTCGCTGCTCCTCGTAATACCTGAGCCATCATGGCATAATGACCTGGTTCACCTGCCGTCTGTGCTGTGTAAAATTCACCTATAAATTCTGAATGGTCACTTACTCCTGCAAAATCTAATGGTCGTTTTAGCTGAACTTGCTTCCCGAAAATAGTTAACGTTTCTCCTTTGGCATAGCGATAAGCATCTGACGGTGTTGCTACCGTCCCACCGATATAAGCATCAAAGGACAAACTGGTATGCACGTGTAAATCTCCGAAATAAGCGTTTTTAATAGAATGGGTTGGAAGGTTGGATTCGTCTATATTTTTGGAAGTGGTAGCTCGGTCTCTAATAGGATTTGGAACGGGTGTCAAATCTGCGCCACCAGGGAAGAGGGTTTTATAAATAAAGAAACCTCCAATAATTAGGAGGACTAAAAGTAGTAACCAAAGAGTTTTTTTGCTTTTCGCCATTGTTTTATTTTTAGGCGAAAATACATTTTTATATGGAAAAGTAACACGGATTGTTAATCCGTGCCTTTTATAATTTCTGTTTTATTATTGGATTTTTAGGCGGATTAACAATCCACATTACTACTCAAAACTTTTGACCCATTTTTCTTAGTTGCAGCAGCAGCCACCCATTCATAATATCTTGCTCCTTCTTTCATCGGTTCTGTAGAAATTTTGGATAATCTAAATTCTCCTTTGGGTTCGATGATGCTTTTGGTCAATTGCATCCGATGAAGCGCTTCGTAGGTTGGATAATCTATTTCGGTTCGCTCCATTAAGCGTTTTTTAGTTTCAAAAGTTTGGACGACTTCTTTCCATTGAGGTTGAACGCTTGCTTCAAATACCTTTGATTTAGAACCACTGCCATAACCTATAAACCCAAAATCTTTGCCTGCTATATTTTCTCCTTCTTGTAAATCTTCTTCAAAAGTACTCATCAAAGCTAAAAAGATAGAACAAGCATACATATTCCCCACTAAACCAGAAGCGACTTCGGCTTTCGCTAATTTATTGATAGTAAATTCTTTATATCCTTTTGTTTTGGTAATTACTCTTAAAAATAGACCATAGGCTTTGTTAAAAGTAGCATCATCTTGGAAGTCAGATTTTTGGGGTTCGATTAACTTATTTTCTTTTGAGAAAGCACTCCATTTTCCTATCGCTTTCAACTCAATCATAAATAATTCAGAGGCAATTCTTCGACCATGTGCAGCGTAAGGCAGGTGGAAGATTAAGCGTTCCCAGTTGCCTAAAACAGGATAATCTTTATCCATTAATCCTGCCGCAATCTTTTTATTTTTAAAATTATAAAAAGCTTCTCTAATTCTATTTTGATAAGTAAAATTGGAATATTGTCCATCAAAAATGGGTGTATCTTTTCGCATACTTAGCTTGGTGTCATTATCATCCAAAATGCCATTTACAGCTAGGGAATCTGACAAATTAGCTAAAGTAGCTTCTGCAGTAATATTGGTTACTCCTGCCAAAGCAAGTACTTCTTTGATTATCTGCAATTTTTCGACATCTCGTTTTGGCTTGAAAAAATCGTGGACGCCCATTGTCGCTACTCCGAATGTATTTCCAAAGGCTAATAGTCGTGGATTATGTTTGACCAACATCGCTATTGCTCCCGCTCCTTGTGTATATTCGCCTGTAGAATCTAATTCGTATTTTGCAAAATCACTACAGACCACTATCCCAATCCGATTGGTATCTCCTCTTACCCAATCCAAGGTATTTTGTAAAGCATCTACCCCACCAATACACGCAAAGGTCAAATCCACTACATCACAATTCAATAAACACTGCTTGCCATATTGTGCTCGATATTTTCGTCTTAACATTTCCAACACATAGGTTGCGGTAGGTTTTGAACCATCCAAAGCACTTTCTGTACCCATATAAATTCGACCAATTGTATTAGGGTCTAACTTATTTTTTTCGATAATTTCTGCGACTGCATTGGCTGCCATTGTCGCGGCATCTTCGTGTACATCAGGTATGGCGAGGTGTTCTAAACCTAAACCTTTATTCAATTTTTCGTATGGGATACCGCGCTCTGCAGCAATGGTATGGATCGGCAAATATAAACTAGGCACATAGAGTGCCATATCATCAATTCCAATAGCAAAATCCTTCATTGTTTACGTTAATTTTGAAGCCCGAATTTCATCAGGTGCATGAATAAATATGCAGGGATATTAGTAGCTTCTTAGTAGTTATTTTCGCCAATTTAACAGTCCAGAGGTTGGATTGTTTTTAATTTAAAATCAAAAATTCAAAATCAAAAATTTAAAAGTACTTTGAATTGGAAGCAAAGGTAGGATATATTATGCTTTTATAAGAATTTTTGGAGCTTATTTGCTTATTGTTAACTGGTAGGGTAAAGATATAAGTCTGTTAATTAATAGGCATTAGTCAATTCTACTTTCTTATCTTTTCTGATGGCTTTTCTAATCGCATGATTCCGTTTTTTATCAATTTTGTACTGTTCTAAAATGCCTCTATCTTTATAAAACTTACGTTTAAATAGACGGAATTTAAATTGATTATCCCCTTCTTCATCAGACGTCACTTCTATATAAACTTTCCTTTTTGCTGCTGCATATCCCGTCTTTTCTGGAATAATCCAACGATTTGTCCGCTTCAAATTATTGATTGGAATTGAGACCCAAATATTTGTCAAATCACCATAACTCAGGGTTCCTTCCATAAATAAGTGAATGGCATTAGATTGTATTTCTAAGCGTGGGAATTCAACTTCTTGCCCTTTTATTAGCACCTCGCCAATGATGGGGGCAAAACGCAACTCTTGAAAACGTTTTTCCATTCTTAAGCGGGCAGCAATCGCATCTAACGGTTCCAATCCAATGACTACCACTTCCTGTAAATCAAAGGATAAACGCCCTTCGGTGGCAAAAGGTAATAACCGATTGGCATTGTCATCTATCGTTCCTGACAAATCAAAATTCATTGTGACTTTTCCGTCCAGTTTTTTCAATTTTCTAAGCGATGG
>CALJVJ010000398.1 GCA_937974625.1 uncultured Saprospiraceae bacterium | reverse complement strand
AAAATGAATTACCCAAATTACAGACCTTAATTCTATAAAAATAATCTGCTGGACGCTCAGAAAAAACCTCACTCATAAAGCTTCAGAAAAAGCACGTTAAAACAACTAGTGCAACAAATAGACAAGTTTTTGATTTATCTCTTGCCTCCTACCCTACCAATCGAACAATTGACTTACAATGGTTTATTATTGTTTCTCAAAAAACCTAAGCCATTGTCACTAATTCCTTAACAGGATTCATTTTAAGTTGCTTACTAATCGTAAAATAAAAAGTAGTCCCCTCCCCTTCCTCAGATTCTAGCCATATCTTTCCGCCATGCCGATGAATTATTTTCTCGCAAAGTGCCATTATCTTTTACAGAGAATTGCCAAAAATCGGCTGAATTATCTTTTAAAGAAATGGTAATTAGCGGGAATTCATGCTTGTATAATTTAATGGCATTGCTAATTAAGTTCTGCCTGCATCCGCTTTGCCAGCAAAGTAATGGCTCCAAAGTCTTGACTATTTATCAATTTTTTATTGACCAACGTGCTGCCTACGCCTAAACATTCTGCCCCACTCTGAATCCATTCTGCTGCATTTTCTATAGTAATACCTCCAGTGGGCATAATTGGGATATAAGGCATTGGTGCTTTTACAGCTTTAAAATATGGTAAGCCAAAAGTAGCAGCGGGAAATAGTTTAATGATATCTGCCCCCCATTCGTAGGCTTGTAAAATCTCTTTGGGTGTCAATGCGCCCGAGAGAACAGGCTTACCATAGGCATGAGCGACATCAATTATCTCTTTTTTGCTCACAGGTGTAACTATGTATTGAGCACCTGCTTGAATCGCTTGCGCTGTTGTTTTTGCATCCACAACAGAACCTACACCTGGTAAGATACCTTCCTGTTGAGCCAACTTCCTAATTTCTCCTAAAGCATTGGGCGTTCCCATAGTTACTTCTATTGCTGAGACGCCACCTTTTTTCAATGCAATAGCTGTGTCAAACACATGTTTAGAAGTGGCTAATCGAATAATTGCCACGATTTTTGTAGCCTTCAATGCCGCTAGAATTTCTTCTTTAGTCATGTTTTATCTTTTTACGTAGCCTTTTAAATTACCTGAGGCAATGCTTAATAATTCTTCCTCTGTTAGATAATTAATATCTCCTTGAATAGTCTGGGTTGCTCCAAAAGCAGCAGTTCCAAAATTAACGATTTCCTCCAAGGGCCAATCTCTAATAATACCGTGCAGCATCGCAGCTGCAAAAGCGTCACCACCACCTAATCGGTCCACCACTTTAACGTCGATTGGTTTGCTAAAACAATAATTTTCTTTTTTTATAATGCCTCCTAGTAAATGCTTGTTGGCACTTTTTTGTAAGCGTAAAGTCATCCCTATCCATTCGAAATTGCCTAGTTTTTCTAGTTGCTCAGCAGCTTGTTGACTAGCTTTTTCCAAACTTGAATAATCCTCTACTTTATCGGTTTGAATACCAAAAACATCATAAGCTGACCCTGTATTGCCAATCAAAATATCCACAAAAGGTAAGATACTTTCAAAAGATGTACGAGCTGCTGCTGTAGACCAAAGCGTTCGTCGATAATTTAAATCAAATACTACTTTCACTCCCTTTTCTTTAGCAATAGGCAAAGCTATACGAATATTATCTCGACAAATTTGAGACAAGGAAGGAGTAATTCCTGTCAAAATAAAATAGGAGGTTTTTTCAAAAATAGTTGACCATTTTTCTGCACGGATAGGATGGTTGCAGATGGAAGAATTTGCTCGGTCATAAGTCACTCTAGTCCCACGAATAGAGGTGCCATGTTCGATATAGTAAGCTCCTACTCTACCTTCATCCCATATAATATTATGGGTTTTAATACCATTTTTTTGTAGAAATTGATTGGCTGAACGTCCAACAGGATTATTCGGTAACGCAGTTGTAAAGGAGGTAGCATGACCTAACAAAGCTAAATCCGCTATAATATTGGCCTCTGCTCCAGCAAACTCCATTTTCAATGAGGCTGTCTGCTCGATTAAATTTCCATGTTCTATGGGGGATAAACGTAATAAAAGCTCACCGTAACCTACTATTGTCTGATTCACTAAGGTCTATTTTTAATTTGGTGGATATACGAAAAATTAAATCTACTTAAAATATTCCATTTAGTAGTAGTCTTCATTTTTATAAAAATGATTGGTGATTAAGGATTGGATTATACCTATTGGTTCAAGCCATAATCCCTAGTCCCTGCGTAACGAAACTTTTTGACCTAATCCTTTTAAATAACGTATGTGACCTACTGAAATGATGCCATCAAAGATATCAATAAATGAGGATTATATTTAATTTTCTACTACTAGTGAAAATGAAAAGCTTTATATTACCTTTATTTAAGTAGGCTCTTTTTATTTAAAAAATTATTTCTAAAACTAACCATATCGATATGAAACGGCGTTCATTCTTTACAAAAACTACTACCGCTTTAACAGGACTAGGACTTGCAACAAGTGCTTGTGCAACAAATAAGAAAATTAATCAACCTATTAAGGTTTGTGCTACTTTGGACCAGCAAAAAGTATTCTTTCATGTCGAGGTGATTAAAGCGTCCATTAAGGTAGTTCATATAGCTGATACACACTTGTTTATGGATGATGAAAGAGGTATTCCCTATCAAACCTATAGCAATCGAATGGCAAAGGCTTATAACCAAACGAACCATTTTCAAACAGGAACAAAAACGAATCCAGCTGAAGCCTTTGAACATACCCTTGCATTTGCAAAGGAAACAAATGCGGATGTGATTACCTTGATTGGGGATATTTTTAGTTTTCCATCGGAAGCAGGAATAGAATGGGTACTTTCAAAATTGAAGGAAACAGGAATCCCCTACATTTATATAGCAGGAAATCACGATTGGCATTATGAAGGGATGGAAGGACCCTTGGAATCATTGCGGGATACGTGGATTGAAAAGCGATTACTGCCCCTTTATCAAGGAAATAATCCTTTAATGGCAGCATATGACATCAAAGGAATTCGATTTTTAGCTATTGATAATTCGACCTATCAAATTAATGCTGCGCAATTAGCTTTTTTTGAAGAACACGTTGCAAGTGGATTACCTTTAGTCCTATTGGTTCATATTCCTATGTATGCGCCTGGAAAGAAGATTTCTTTTGGTTGCGGAAACCCTAATTGGAGGGCGGATACAGACCGAAATTTTGAATTAGAAAGACGCCCGAAATGGCCAGAAAGTGGACATACTAAAACAACCCTTAATTTTCATAAAAAAGTATTTAATGCCCCAAACTTATTAGGCATTTTTGCTGGACACATCCATCAAAGCTCTATTGAAATGATTAAAGGTAAACCTCAAATAGTTGCTGATGACAATGCAAGTGGCGGCTATTTGGATATTAGCTTCTTACCTATGGATGAGCAGGATAAAAAATTATTTTTTTAGAGTTCCTTATTCTAAAATTGCTACCCAATTAATTTCTGCTTCCTTGACCTTTTTAAGGAAAAGTTGCCAATCATTGACTAAAAACTGGTTGGTTTTTTCTTCAAATGCTTGTACCAATTGACTAGCTTGGTCCAATAATTGCTTTTCTTGTTGAGAAACAGGTCTTGTTCTGGACATTGCTATTTGTTGAACCTCTTTTACTTTTGAATAAGGGGTTATTTCAGTAGTTTGCCAAGCGCCTAATTGTCTTTGGGGTCTTGGTGTTTGTCCTGTTGCTTTTAAAGTTTGGAGTTTTGTTTGTAATTGTTTTACTTCTGTAAAAAGCATTCCTTTCGGGTCGTATTTCAGTGTTTTTAATTGCTTTTCTAATTTTGATAAACCAACTTGTTTTTGGTCTATTATTTTCAATAAACTGCTCAATTTCTCTACTTGCAAATCTACTCCTTTTTGGTAAGCATAGAGTTGTTTATCTATCTCTGGAGCTAACTCAAACCGAGGGTCAGCTATAACCTGAACATTGGTTGAATCTATAGATTCTTCTGTTTGTAAAATAATTTTATAGTTTCCTGGTAATACAGGTATGCCCCTAGAAAAGTCGTGTATCCATGCCCCTGGTAAATTCGTAGATTGTTCATCTAATTTCCAAATCAAATAATTTAATCCAATTTCAGTGGGTGTTGCCTCTACCCTATTGATTAGTTGATTTTGGTCATTATAGACCTGTGCGAATATCTTAGTAGTCGACTTCTTTTTTGTTTTTAAATAATAGGGAATTTTTACTTTCTGAAAAACTTTATTTTCCCCTTCAAAGGTTGTATTGAAGCCCGTCCAAATATTGCCAGGCGGGTTGATAAATAAGCCTTTTACTTGTACAGCAGCATTCATGGATAAAGCTGTTAATCCATTTATAAACTCTCCACTAGCAGCTGCACGAAGGACCTTTAAATCATCTAAAATCCAAATAGCTCTACCAAAAGTACCGACTATAAGGGCAGATTCACTTTCTTGAATTTTAAGGTCCATGGTAGAAACTGATGGAAAACCATTTTTAAATTGAACCCAATTGTTTCCTTCATCAATACTTATCCATAAACCATTTTCTGTCCCTAGAAACACTAAATTGGGCACTTTTAAATCTTGAACAACTGATAGTGCATACCCTTTAACTTTGGTTTCATCCGCCATCCTTTTCCAAGTTTTTCCGTAGTCGCTGGTTTTAAAAAGATAAGGTTGGTAATCTCCTTTTCGGTAATTATTGACAACCACCCAAGCCCCACCTGCTTCAAATCGACTGGCTTGGATTTTAGCTATCCAAGCTTCATGAGGCAATCCTTTAATGTTTTTAGTCAGATTATCCCAAGTCTTTCCGCCATTTTTTGTTAACTGTAATTGCCCATCATCTGTACCTGCCCAAATAACAGCTTTCTCAATGGAACTAGGTGCTATTGTCAAAATACTATTATAGTTTTCCGCTCCTGAAATATCCAAAGTGAGTCCTCCATAATCCCCTTTTTGATGGACTGGATTATTGGTAGACAAATCTGGTGAAATGGTGGTCCAACTAGCTCCTTTATCTGTTGTTTTATGCACGAATTGGGAACCATAATAAGCACCATTTTTATCAAAAGGGTCTTTGGCAAAAGCCGCATTCCAGTTAAAACGTAAAGTTGCTCCGAGCTGATTTGAACGGGGTTTGATACTACTATAATAACCTGTTAACTTATCATAGCGGTATAAATCTCCATTTTGGGAAGTACCATAACCAAAGCGAGAATTATCTAAATCTGGTTCAATATAGAATCCATCTCCACCCACTAAATATTGCCAATATAAGGTTCGAATTCCCCCTCGTTTCCAAGTATAAGCAGGGCCAGACCAGTTTCCATTGTCCTGCATGCCTCCATAGACATTATAAGGTTGGTCATTGTCCGCATTAATTTGATAAAATTGAGCAACAGGGATGCTTTCTGGAAAGTACCAACTGTTACCGTGGTCTCGAGTTATGCCTATGCCGCCATCTCCACCAATAATAAAATGTTTAGGGTCATGGGGGTTCATCCAAAAGGCATGAAAATCGGCATGGACGCCTTTAGTCTCATCCGCAGGAATCATAGGGACGGGGTCAAAGGTTTTACCACCATCATAACTTAGCGTCAATGGCTGATAAATATTATAGAGCCTATTGGGGTCTTTAGAATCAACCGCCAATTCTTGAAAATAAAAAGGGCGATTATTGGTAAACTTCGGATTGTCATTGATTTTATACCAACTGATTCCTCCATTATCACTTCTATACAACGCATTCTGTATGGCTTCTACTTTAGCATAAATTCGATTTGGATTAGATGGGGCAATTGCTAATCCTATTCTGCCTAGTTCCCCCGATGGTAGCCCGTCTTTGGCTGTGTATCTTTTCCAATTTTTTCCACCATCATGTGTCATAAATAGCCCAGAACCTGTGCCACCAGAAGTAAAGGAATATGGTGTTCTTCGATGTTCGTAAACAGCCGCTATTAATTTATTGGGATTGGTTGGGTCAATCACTAAATCTGCGATACCTGATTGAGTATTGGTGTAAAGTATCTTGTCCCAAGTCTGTCCACCATCGACGGTTTTATATAAGCCTCGATTTTCGTTTGGATTAAACGGGTCTCCCATTGCACCTACGTAAACAATATCTGGGTTGTTAGGATGAATAATAATCCTATGAATGGTTTTAGTGGTTTCCAGACCAAGGTGAGACCAAGTTAACCCACCATCCATACTTTTAAATATACCCATTCCCAAATTCATAGAATTTCTTGGGTTTCCCTCTCCTGTTCCTACCCAAATTACACTAGGATTATCTTGCTGAATAGCGACTGCACCAATATTTTGAGTTGGTTGTTCATCAAACACTGGTTTCCAAGCACTTCCTCCATTTTCAGATTTCCAAACACCTCCAGAAGCAGCTCCCAAATATATAATATTGGGATTTTCATTAACCGCATCAATAGCGGTAATCCGTCCACTCATATTAGCAGGACCAACATTTCTTATAGTCAAATTTTTAAAATTCGATAAGTCAAGTTGTTGAGCTTGTGCTAAGGGGCAGAAAAACAGTAGTAGAAAAATAAAGCTTAATCGCATTGGTTTGATTATCTATTTTTATTAAAACTTTCTCCCTTTTGTATAGGGTGCACCTGCTGCTTCCAAGGCGGCTTCATACTTTTCAAAGTCTTCAAGATAAGCTTGGAATTCATTTTTAAATTGAGTGAAATCAACTGTAGCTATTTCTATATTTTTTTGGAAAGTTTTGGTTGGCATTTGCCGAGTTTCCCAATGCCCATAGGCGACTTGTCCTACTCTACCACTAATAGAAGGTAAGGTTGATTCATCTAAACCTTGGCGAATCGGGTCTCCCCAAAGTTGGGTCTGTAAAGCTTTTAATTTATTTTTTAATGCTTTTAATTTTGCAAAATGTTGGGACGTTACCTTTGGTGTTGCTTTCAAAGCTGCTTCGATAAATCGCAATCTTTCATTCATTTCTCCTGTCTTTCGACCAGCGCTAGATATTTGTCGCATCAAGTCACTCGTTTTCTTTTGAAAAGCTGCCACTGCCTTATAATCTATATCTGAAGTAGTAGTTGGGACTGGTTTGACAGTAAATGATTGGGGAGCGCCTTGAGCTTTTAATGCTCCATTATGTTCCATGTAAAGTTCAACGCTATATTTTCCTGGAGCAGCTAGTGGACCTTCCGCATCTCCTGCCCAAGGTGGTTTAAAAGCGGGTGTGGTCAAACTTATAGGATGAGGGGCAGGCAGTTTTAAGTCCCAATTCGTTCGATGTAAACCGTTTTTAGCTACCCCTTCTATCCACCTCACCTGATTTCCTGCCTCATCTCGGATTAATAGCAAAACTTGTGGCTTACCTTCACTTGATTCTGACCTTAGTTTTTCCCAGCCAGGAAAAGGAGCATCTGCATTTTGTTTCCGTGCTTTCTCTTCTACTGATTGGCGCTCCATCTTGGCAGATTTAGGTAAATCTTTTAGATAATAGGTAAATACTGCACCAAAAGGAGGGTTCTCCGCTTTATAACTTGTAGAACCTAAAGTCGGCATTCCTTTCGCTTGGGATGGAACAGCAGGAATATACCACCAGGCATCTCTCACAGAAAATAAGGTATTGGTGGATGCTTTGGCAGCTTCACTAATATTTCTGAGAGCGGAGTAGTCATCCAAAACATAAAAACCTCGGCCGAAAGTAGCGCCCACTATATCATCATCTCTTTCGTGTAATTCGATATCTCTAAATGGAATGGTAGGTACACCTGCCTTTAATTTTACCCAATTCACCCCTTTATTATAGGAGAAATAGAGCCCGTACTCTGTTCCAATAAATAATAGATTTTCGTCTTTATGGTCCTGTTTGATTACCCAAACAATTGTTCCTTTTGGTAAGTCACCAGCGATAGACTGCCAAGAGCTGCCACGATTGGTACTCATAAAAAGGTAGGGCTGATAATCGCCAAATTTATGAGCATCTGCTACTGCAAAAACGGTATTTTCATTATGACTCGAAGCTTCGATGTCATTAATAAAAGAGCGTTCAGGAACTTTAGGGAGGGCTCCACTTTTACTCCAATTTTGCCCCCCATCCTCACTAACCTGAATTAAACCATCATCCGAACCTGTATACAATAAACCTTCTTTTAATGGAGATTCCGCTATTGAGGTAAGGGTTGCATATTTCGACATGGCACCGTTGTCATATAAGGCATCAACACTCCAAACCCTATCCATTAATTCTAATTCATAGCGATTGGTGTTAGTGGTCAAATCTTTACTTATGGGCGTCCAAGCATTGCCTTGGTCTTCACTTCGCCAGAGCCTTTGTGACCCAAAATAAATTCTATTATTATTATGTGGACTTATCAATATAGGGCTATCCCAATTCCATCTTTCTGGAGCATCGTTGGGTGCTGACTGTGGTTGAATATTCAAGACTTCGTGACTTCGACGGTCGTATCTATGCAAAAGTCCACCTTGTATTTCAATATAGGCAATATTGGGGTCTTTAGGGTCAAAATGAGAATCATATCCATCGGCCCCTAATGGTACATACCAATCTTGATTTCGAACGCCTTCTACCTGCATCGTTCGAGAAGGACCGATTAACGTACCTAAATCCTGGGCACCCCCAACAATATTATAAAAAGGTTCCGTATTGTCCAATCCAAGTTTATAAAATTGAGAAATCGGCATATTGGGAAAGTGCCGCCATTTTGTACCTTCATCAAAACTTTCATATAGTCCAGCATCTGTACCAGCGATTAAATGTTGTCCATTATTCGGGTCAATCCATAAGGCATGATTATCACTATGCTTTTCTCGGCCTGTACCTAAATAATCGAAATGCTTACCGCCATCTTTGGAGACATGAATAAACACATCCATTTGATAAATCAATTCAGGATTTTCAGGCGACACCTCAATTTCTTGATAATAATGGGGACCTGTTCCTCCAGAAGTATAGCTACTACGTTTTTCCCAACTTTCCCCTTTATCTGTAGACCGATAGCACCCTTTTTCTTGATTATTTGCTTCAATGGTAGCATAAACAAAATTAGGATTAGCAGGAGTCACTGCAAGTCCAATTTTTCCCATATCCCCTTTTGGTAAACCGGAGGTGACTTGTCTCCAAGATTCACCATTATTAGTTGATTTATAAATACCTGATTGTGGTCCTCCAGAAAGTAAGGACCAAGTATGACGACGACGTTGATACGCAGCAGCATAGACAATATCAGGATTAGATGGGTCAAATTCGATATCAGTAACGCCTGTATTTTCATCAATTTTAAGGACTAATTTCCATGTTTTTCCACCATCTACTGTTTTGTACACGCCACGGTCGCCACCAGATGACCATAATGGCCCTTCCGCCGCTACCAGTACCACTTCACTATTTCTTGGGTCTATCAATATTTTACCAATATGCTCGGATTTTGCCAAGCCCATTTGTTGCCATGTTTTTCCACCATTCTTACTTTTATACACTCCATCTCCCCATCCAACATGTCGACCACTGACATTTTCACCAGTACCTACCCAGACAGTTTCTGTATTATTTGGGTCAATGGCTATTGTGCCTATCGAATAGGAAGCTTGGTTGTCAAAAATAGGTTGCCAAGTGATGCCACTGTTGCTCGTCTTCCACAGATTGCCCGAACCTGCTGCCACATACCACGTGCTTGAATTGCTTGGACTTACTGCAATATCTGCTATTCGCCCACCCATTAATGCTGGTCCGATACTCCGTAGTTTTAAACCATTTACAGCTTCAGTAATGGCTTGATTATTTTCTATTTGGGCAAAATTGTCCGTAAAAGAAAAGATAAAAGTGGCCATCCATATATAAATTACAAGGCACTTATTATTAAACATAAATAAGGGTTTTAAGATTAGGTATTAAATTGTGTAGTTGTTGAATGTATAAGATTTTCGCTCAATATACGACGGCAATCACAAAACTTTAAATTTTTATTCTTTTCAGTTTTTTGATTTTACCTTTTAAATCGAACTTAATTTTTCCAATTTTAATGCTTTAAATTTGAAGAACTAATAAAATCGGAGTATGTTTAACGATTCGAATCTATAAAATCAGCCATTCCAAAAGAAAATTATAAAATTCTTTCAAAATGAAAATCCTAACCTATTTATTAGTCCTCTTTTTGATGCTCTTTCTAGCTTGTCAAAATGAACCTGTCAATAAGCAAGATGAAATCCATACGGATACTAAAAACGACATTCAATTTAATCTACCTGATGGTTTTGTATTGGAAGATTTATATAGCCCTAATGATAAAAAACAAGGGTCTTGGGTAGCATTGACAGAAGGACCTAATCAGCAAATCTATGCATGTGACCAATACGGAGATATTTATAAATTTAAGTTGCCAGCAGCGGGTCAATTATTAGACTCAACTGCTGTCGATAGCGTCCCTTTAAATATTGGTAGCGCTCATGGACTTTTATGGGCTTTTAATAGCTTATACGTTGCTGTAAATAAGCGGTGGAAGGATGATATACCTGATGAAGAAGAACGAGGAAGTGGCATTTATCGATTGAAAGATACGGATGGAGATGGAGAATTAGACAATATTGAGATGCTACTGAAATTGGATGGTGCTGGGGAACATGGACCTCATAATTTTGCGGTTGGACCAAGTGGAAAAGATTTATATTTTTTAGCAGGAAACCATGTATCTATTCCTGATGTAGTAAAACAAAATAGTCGCTTGCCTAATAATTGGGGCGAAGACAATGTATTTCCTCAATTTTTAGATGCCAGAGGACACGCTAATCATATCAAAGCCCCAGGTGGTTGGATTGTACGAATGGACCCAGATGGCAAAGAATGGGACTTAGTTTCCGCAGGTTACCGAAATCCGTTTGATTTGGCCTTTAATCAAGATGGCGAACTATTTACCTATGATGCAGATATGGAATGGGATATTGGAATGCCTTGGTATCGGCCAACTAGGGTTTGTCATGTGACAAGTGGTAGCGAATACGGTTGGCGAACAGGGTCTGGAAAATGGCCCGAATATTACCCCGATAATTTACCTGCTGCGGTTAACTTAGAACAGGGGTGTCCGACAGGAATTTTAATGGGTAATAAATTAAACTATCCAGCAAAATATCAAGAAGGTATGTTTATCATGGACTGGAGTTTTGGTACGATTTATTATGTGGATTTAAAAGCAGATGGTAGTACTTATACCGGCACAAAAGAAGAGTTTTTATCTGGAACGCCTTTACCGCTGACCGACATGATAGCTGGATCAGATGGCAATTTATATTTTGCAACAGGTGGTCGACGACTAAAATCTCATTTATATCGATTGAGTTATAAAGGGAATGACAAGGGGGAAGCAAAATTAATCAAAAATGATGCAGCAGCAGACCTTAGAATGTTGAGGCAAAGTATTGAAAAATATCACACCCAAAAATCAAGCGAAGGCATTGCTTTTGCATGGGGTAATTTGGGTCATTCTGACCGATTTATTCGCTACGCTTCCAGAATTGCTTTAGAACATCAACCAACCAATCAATGGGAATTGCGCTTTTTTAAAGAAACAAATACGGATAAGATTATTCAATCAGGTATTGCTTTGGCTAGACAAGCCAATAAAGGGATACAAGATAAATTATTGAATAAATTATTAACTATAAACTGGACTGGCCTTTCTAACCAACAAAAGCTAGATTTAACCAGAGCCTATAATTTAGTAGGCATTCGGATGGGTATGCCTGGTGAAACCAAACGACAAGAAATTATTCAAGCATTTAACCCTCATTTTCCAGATGCTAATAATGCAGTCAATCGAGAATTAAGTCAATTATTACTGTTTTTAAAAGCACCTACTGCAACTGAAAAAGTAGTCGCTTTATTAGAAAAACATACCAAAGAAAAAACCTTGGTCACTAATAATATGATTTCGACAGAAGTAGCAGATAGAAGTGAACAATATGGCCCATTAATCAAAGAAATTTTAGAAAAAATGCCACCTAGCGAGGGTATATACTATGGGTTATTATTGAGTCATGTAGCAGAAGGATGGACCGACAATACTAGAGAAAAATATTTCCAATGGTTCTATGAGGTAATGAGTGCTAAAGGTGGATTAAGTTTTAAGCCATTTATGGAAAATGTTCGAATAAAAGCGATGTCGAATGTACCAGAAGCTCAAAAGGAACATTTTGAAGAAATATCTGGTGTTTTCTCTCCTATTGATGTGATGGATGATTTGCCAGAACCTATTGGTCCAGGGAAAGCCTACAACATGTATGCCCTGAATAGCATAGTTAATAAGGCAACTAAAAACTACAAGGGTAATTTATCAGATGGGAAAAGAGCTTTCCAAGCGGCTATGTGTAGTGCCTGCCACAGAGTAGGCGGCAAAGGTGGAATTAATGGACCCGATTTAACTCAAATTCACACTAAATTTAGTGGTAGAGACATAGCTTATGCTGTTTTTAGTCCCAACCACGAAATATCTGACCAATATGCTTTTACCTTGTTTCATTTAAAGGATGGGAAAAAAACAGCAGGACGAATTTTATCAGAATCGGATACAGAGGTTACGATTATGCCGAATCCCTATAGTAGTACCTATACCGTAAAAATAGCTAAATCGGATATTGACAAACAAGAAGTATCTCCTATTTCACCAATGCCTCCTGGTTTATTTAATCGTTTGAATGAGCAAGAGATAACGGATTTAGTTGCTTATTTAATGGCCGAGAAACGAGACTAATTATCTGCCTTCAATCGTTATTGGTAGTCTTCTTGAAAAATAATTAATTGTCTCTCAAGAAGGCTACTCTAGTTTATTTTTAATCAGTTTTGGATAATCCGTAAAAACGCCATCAATACCTAAAGCTCTAAGTGCTTCTATCTCCTCAACGGAATTAACGGTTCTTACCTCTTCCCCTTCATACATCCAAGCCCAAATTTTCTTATTTCTCTTCTTTGCATGATTGATAACCCTGTTCCTAAGAACATTAATGTTCCCATATTTCATAGGAATCATTAAGATATCTGATTGGATAGGAAATAAGCAATCTAAATACAAAAAGCTACTGTAAAGCATCTTCTTTGCCTCTTTTGCTGGTACGGCATATGTCCAATTGGGTCGCTCCTTTTTCAATTGCTTAATGATTTCATCGTATTCGCTTGCTATAAAAAAGTCCCCTGCTTTAAATTCTAAGTCTATTAAATCAAGGAAAATTTTCACCACTTTTGGATTATTAGTATGAATATCTAGCAATAATTTTGCCTTTGGAAATGCTCTAAATACTTCTCTTAAAGTTGGAATCTTTATTGGGGCTGTTCTATAGATATACGCTTCTTCAATTTTAAAATTATAACCAGCATTAAGTTCATTAACTTCTTTTAAGCTTAGTTCATTTATTAATTTGTCTACTCCTGTGATTCTCTTTGTTTCGTAATCGTGGAACAATACCAGTTGTCCATCTGATGTAAGCTGTATATCCATTTCAATTCTCCAATCAGGATTAATTGTTTGGCAATGTCTAATTCCCTCTATCGTATTTTCAGGATTTTCTCCACGTCCACAACTGTAACATATGATTTCCATTGGATGGTTTTTAGTCATTTTAGGTTTTGGTTCAATATATTCAAGCAATGCAAGTATACCTATACACGAAATAATTAGTAAGACAATATATTTGAGGAAATTCTTCATTTAAAATTAGTTAAAACCAACAAAAAGGATTGCTAAATTAGGTAGAAGCTAAAAAATATGACTCACAAGTACCACTATCAATAATTGCCTGTAAAAGCAATTACTTTAACGGCGAGAGCACAAAGCTATTGAAAGAAAATACGCTTTTCATATACATATGTAAATACGATTAGGAATTTTTCATCTTTTTTCTTATCCGACTTAATTGAGTAGGTGTAATGCCTAAATAAGAGGCAATATGGTATTGTTGAACTTGGGATTCAATGGTGGGAAATCGTGCTTTTAAGATGGAATATCTCTTGTCGGCATCCAATAATGCCATATCAACTAGATTTTTTTCTTTTTCTAGATAATAAAATTCTGCGACTTTTCTACCTATCCGCTCCATTTCATGATGCCTATTGTATAGGGCTTCAATTTTTGAATAGTCGGCTGTCCAAATGGTACAATCGGTTAAAGCTTCTTGAATTATTTTATTAGGTTGCTTGGTTAATAAAGAAGTATATGCTCCAATTATTGAAGGGGCAACAAAGAATTGTTTGGTATATTCTTTACCTTCCTCATCTCGAATAAATGCTCTAATTATTCCATTTTCTAGAAAACCAACTTTTCGAGCATATTCTCCATCTTTAGAAAATATTTCTTTTTTGAATAGCTGCGTTTTTTTATAGTTTGATTTGAGTTCTAAGTAAACCTCTTCTTTTATTTCACCAAATTTTCGAATGTATTCTCTGAAGCCTTTCATTGTATTTTGTAATTATAAATAAATTCAAATGTAAGATAGTGCTATAAATCTAATCGTATTTAGGAAAAATAGAATACAAACCTTATTTTACGTCAAAATTTTAAACTAAGAAATCCACAAAATGAATAGGTTAATTTACCCGCAGTTTCCAACATAGAATCACAAAACTAAAATATGTCCACCAAATACCTAATCTGTTCCTTATTTATTTGCTTTATAGGCTATAACCAAATAGCTGCTCAATCAAGCCCCAATACCAAAGAGTCCAAAGTCTCCATCCTTGAATTACCAGCATTATTAATAGCAAAGGATGGGCAAAAAATCGACTCCAAAGAAGATTGGGAAAAGATTAGGCGTCCCGAATTACTAAAAATATTCAAAGAAGAAATGTTCGGAAATGTACCTTCTAATGACATCAAGGTGACTGCAGAAGAAAAAATAGTTAATACCAATGCTTTGGGAGGGAAAGCTACTATGAAGGAAGTAGTCTTTACTTTTAGTATTAACAGCCATGAATTAAAAGCAACCCTTTTATTGTTTTTACCAAATAATAGCCCCAATCCAACCTCTGTATTTTTAAGCTATAATTTTGATGGAAATCATACCATTTTTCCTGATGAATCCATCAGTTTGCCCAATTCTTGGATGCGTAAAAATACCAATTATGGGATGACAGATGATACCGCAAGTCCATTATCTCGAGGGGTAAAAAGCTTTAGATGGCCTGTTTTGAATATCGTCAATAGAGGTTATGGATTGGCGACTATGTACTATGGTGACATCGACCCTGATTTTGATGATGGTTTTGAAAATGGTATACATGCATTACTATCTCAAAAACCGAATAAATCAGAATGGGGTTCTTTAGCCACTTGGGCATGGGCGTTATCTAAAGTAGTGGATTATTTTGAAACCACTAATACCATTGACCATGAAAAAGTTATCGTTATGGGGCATTCTAGATTGGGAAAAACTGCGCTTTGGGCGGGGGCACTTGATGAACGATATGCCATGGTCATCTCGAATGATTCAGGTTGCGGAGGGGCTGCTTTATCTAACCGAAAATTTGGGGAAACAATAAAAGCTATTAATACTAGATTTCCTCACTGGTTTAATGACAATTTTAATCAATATAATGACCAAGAAGAAAAATTATCTTTTGACCAGCACCAATTAATTGCCTTAATGGCGCCTCGACCTGTTTATATTGCTAGTGCCAAAGGAGATAGATGGGCAGACCCCGAAGGAGAATTTTTATCAGGAAAATATGCAACGCCTGCATATGAGTTATATGATTTAAAAGGGTTAGATATAGCCGAACAGCCGCCTGTTAATCAACCTGAAAATTCAGGACATATTGGCTATCATATTCGAAGTGGCAAGCACGATTTAACAGTCTATGATTGGGAACAGTATTTAGATTTTGCAGACAAGCATTTGGATGGGATAAAGAATTAATTGTTAATTGAATTTACACATTCTTTACTATCATTTTTTCGAAAGCGATTATTAGCAGATTAACTTATGAAAAACACCTTATTTATTGCATTCATTTTTAGCCTATCTTTTTTGTCTTGGACAAACGATATATTTCATTGGGGCAGGATTTAATGTTAGCAGTAAAAAAAGTTTGAATAGTGCAATCTGGCTACTGACCTTAATTTTAAAATCCAAATATGCTAGGCAACCATAAACTCAATTCAGGAATATAAGTCACTAGTAATAAAGCCAACAACATGGCAATAAAGAAAGGCATTAGCGGTCGAATAACTTTTTGAATAGTTGTACCAGCTACACCAACGCCAACAAATAATACCGCTCCGACAGGTGGCGTACAAAGACCAATACAAAGGTTTAAAACCATGACAATACCGAAATGAGTGGGGTCCATTCCCAACTCGGTAACAACGGGCAAAAAGATAGGTGTGAAAATCAAAACCGCCGGTGTCATATCCATAAAGATACCAACGAATAATAGGATTAAATTGATAATTAATAAAATCACTATTTTGCTATCACTTACAGATAAAAGGGCTGCCGTAATATTTTGTGGAATATTTTCATAGGCCATTATCCAAGACATACTCATAGAAGTGCCTATTAGTAACATTACAATAGCTGTAGTTCCAACCGCTGCTAAAAAAATGTCTGGCAATTCCTTAATGGCTACTTCTTTATAAAAATAAGTTAGGATTAAGCAATACAAAACAGCCACTGCCGAAGCTTCTGTAGCAGTAAAAATCCCTCCTACGATGCCTCCAATGACTACAACTAACAATAATAAGCTTGGGAAAGCCGACCAGAAACTAGTCCATACTTGGATGATAGTACTTCTTTTTCCTACTTTATAACCATTCTTTTTAGACCAAACCGCTGCTACTATCATTAACAAAAGACCTGTCAAGATGCCAGGAATATAGCCCGCCAAAAATAATGCTGCAATAGAGACTCCCCCACTTGCCAATGAATAAACAATCAGTACATTACTCGGTGGAATAATTAATCCTGTTGTGGAGGAAGTAATATTTACAGCCGCAGCAAATTCTTTGCTATAGCCCTCTTCTTCCATTTCCTCCGTCATAAAACTGCCAATAGCAGACGCTGCTGCTACCGCTGAACCTGCTATCGCCCCAAACATCATTGCGGAGATAATATTTACATGTGCCAACCCTCCAGGCAAAGCCCCCACCAAGGTCCGAGCAAATCCAACGAGTCGCTTGGCAATCCCTCCACGATTCATGATTTGTCCTGCTAAAATGAAAAAAGGTATCGCCAATAAGGAAAAACTATCTAAGCCTGTTGCCATTCTTTGTGCAACGGTCGTAAAAGCTGGAATGGCAGGAATGCTTACCAACATGGTAAAAATACTACTCAGTCCAATACTCCAAGCAATCGGCACCCCAATACCTAATAAAATAATGAAAGAAATAACAAGTATAAAAACTTCCATTTTGCTGGTCTTTGTTTTGTTTAAAATTTTGTTAGTGGTTAGTGAATTGTGATTCTAAATTAAATCCTAGGCTACCTAATCACTAATTTCTAATCACCAGTCACCATACTGGGTTGATATGTTTCCGTCAGTTTATAATAAATAATTAATATTCCACTTAAAGGAACCGCTCCATAAACTATCGACATCGGTACTCTTAAAGCAGGAGATAATTGCCCTAAAACTTGAGAAATATAAATTAATCGAGTCCCACCAATGACCAAAACAAATAAGGCAAAAGCTATAATTAAACCTCTTATAAATAGGTTCAAACGTTTATTGGCTGCATCATTCAATCGTGGAGATAATAAATCGATGGCTAAATGCATATTTTGTCCTGAAGCATAAGCTGCGCCTAATATGCCTATCCATATCAATAAGAAACGAGCCAATTCTTCAGACCAACTGGCTTGGGCGCCCATTGCATAACGGGTGAATACACCCCATAATACATCCACCGTCATAATCGCCATTAATAAGGCTAAAAATCTACCGAGGTAATAATTTATTTTTTCTCGCATGGCTTTTTTTTAGAAGAGAGAAGTCAGGTCACTTTGTTGTCAGTAGTCAGATTTGCTCTCTTCAAATAATGGAATATCAGTTTTATATTCAAAATTGAATCTGACTTCTCTATCAATCAATTGCTTGTATTTTTTGAATCAATTCAAACATTTCTTTATCGGCTTTATAGGCAGTTAATAAGCCCTTCGTTTTTGTCATAAAAGTGGATTTGTCAGGCCGAATAACAGTAACCCCTGCTGCTTCGACTTCAGCTAAAGCTTTTTCTTCTGCCTCCACCCATAATTTTCTTTGAAAGCTAATCGCTTCATCTGCTGCTTCTTGTAGCCAAATTTGCTCTTGAGAAGTTAATCTATTCCATGCAACTGTTCCAATCACCAACATATCGGGAACCGCTGTATGTTCGTTTAAAGAATAATATTTGCAAACTTCATAATGCCGAGAGGTATAAAAACTAGGCGGGTTATTTTCTGCACCATCTACTACGCCTTGTTGCAAGGCGGTATATAATTCTCCCCAAGAAATGGGCGTTGGAGCGCCACCCAAGGACCGCACTAGATTCATAGCCGTCACACTTTCTTGTACTCGAATTTTTAATCCTTCCAAATCCTCTGGACTATTAATCGGTCTATCTTTGGTATAAAAAGAACGCTGTCCAGCATCGAAATAACCTAAACCTCTTAGCCAAAATTTTTCACTTTGCAATAATAAATCCTTACCTACTTTGCTATCTTGCACTCGATAGGCATGCGCCCTTCCTTTGAAAATATAAGGTAGGCTCAACGCCTTAATCTGTGGAGCAAAATTTTCCATTACGGCACCTGATGTTTTAGTCATTGCTAAACTACCGATTTGTAATAATTCTAATGATTGTCGTTCTGTTCCTAATTGTTGGGCAGGATAAATTTCAATTTGTAATTCGCCACCTGACTTTTCCGCCAACCTTTCCGCCATATACTCCATGCCTTTATGAACAGGATGGGTTACATCCAAACCATGGGCTAATTTGAGCGTTTTGGTATCAGAAATTTCGGCACAACCTATTAGCAATAATAAACTTGCAAGAAGTAAGGTTTTTTGTTTTGTCATAAGACTTCATTTAAAAATCAAATTATTCCCCAGCATTATATTCTATTTGCCTTTTAAATAAAAAAAAAGGCATATTTAGGAAAAATAAAATACAACTGTTATTTTACACCCTTGTATTACGGATAAGGTAAGCAAAAAATTAACCTCTTTTAAAAAATAGCTAACTTACGAAGCTACAAATAAAATATTTTATAAATGAAAAATTTACCCACAATAAAAATCGTTCTGTTCCTAGCTATCATAGGAATTTCTTATGCATTTATGAAGCAAAAAGAAAACTTCCCTGTTGAAAAGATAGCTGCTGTAGAAAACCATCATTCGCATGAGCATGACCATCTCCATGGGCATCCACATACCCATCATCACGGAGAAGAAGTAGCAACCAATTACAAAAGCAATAGTAATCAATATAAGCTAAAAACAGGGCAAGGTGATTTTGTTTTTTCTTATGATGAGGAATTAACTGCTGCACTTCCGATGGATGCTAGGGAATTTGAACCAAATATGCACGGTGGATTTACGGAAGACCCAGAATCAGGTATTATTTTCACTGGAATTCCTGGATATGGGCTTTGTTCAATTAGTCCTGACCTAAAAAACTGGAAAACGCTAGGCACCGATGAAAGACTTAAAGACAATATTCATGGTATTGTATTTTTCGTACACAAAGGAAAAAAACATTTAGCTGTAGCACAGGAGGGAAAAAGAGTATTGATATTAAACATGGACGGAACGATTGTCAGCGATATTTTAAAACCTAAAGGCATTGAATTTGATTTTGTTCCTGCCAACGACTTTTTCAAATCTAAAGGAAGTAATTTTGGCGTAACTGATGTCACTTATTTAGATGGCATTATTTACGCTGCTCACGGTTATTCTAAAGGTGATTTTGTATTGACCATAGAGGAAAAAGACGGTTCTTGGGATTGGGGCAGATTAGCATGGGGTGGCAAAGGGAAAGCACCTGGTCAATTCCAAACAGCACATGGGGTTTATGCACACGAAGGACACATTTTAGTAGCTAATCGAGCTGCAGGACAAGTAGTTAAATTTAGAAAAGATGGTGCTTTTGTAGAGATGTTTTCTGATATTCCAGAAGGCAGTCTAGTCTGCAATGTGTCCTATAAAACAGAACATTTTTTCTTCAATGCTTTAAGTGCAGTAGGCGATATGAAATCTGCACCTATTTATGCGCATACGGGTAAGGAATTGGTGTCTACTATTATTCCAGGTGATTTAGATATTCCTGTTTTAACCAATATTCATCACGTTTGGCCGCATCATGTAAGGGATGCAAATGGCAAGAATCATTTATATTTATTGGTGCATGGTTGGAATAAAGGGAAGTATGCGGTATTGAAGATGGAAGGATAGTAAGTAAAGGGTTTACATTGTTGCTATGTTGCTTTATTTAAAAGGCACCATAGCAACAAAACAACAATTATTTGTACTTCGCATCCACCCAATCATCCGTCCGAAATCCAGTAGCAGGTAAGCCATAACTATTAAAAATAGTCGCATTGGCGTTATCATTCCATAAGTACCGAACTGCAGTAGGTTTTGCTATTCCTTTTGCTGTTAAGGTAATGGTATTCCCCTTTTGTTTAACCCTTGCTGGATGAAAAACTTTGAATTCGTCAGCAAGATAAAAAGAAGGAACGCCACCAATTCCGCTTCCTGCGGAAAATAGCTCACCTCCCATCGGGTCAAATTCTATCACTACCTTATTTCCATTATATTCGGTATTTTTTACAACTGGGCCAGAATATGCAATCTCTGATTTTCCATACGTCTGGTTAAGCGCAACTAAAGCCAGTCTTCTACCGACTTCTTCTTTTTCTGGAGGATGAATATCATAAATTTGACCAATGTCTTGAGTCGATGCCATTCCAGTTTGAGGTAATTTAAGTGCCTCATATTGCGCTTCCCAGATATAAGGAATTGCATAATCACCATTATAATAAAATGGCGCAATTTGTACAAAATAAAATGGAAAATCACCAATTCCCCAATCCTTCCGCCAAGTTTGAATCATATTCGAGAATAATTGTTTGTATTGGTTTGGATAATCTCGATTCGATTCTCCTTGATACCAAATAGCTCCTTTTATGGTATAGTTGATTAAAGGGTGAATCATGGCATTATAAAGATGACCAATCTTATGATGTTTTCTTCTTTTTACATAAAAACTTGGAGGAGTCGTAGGTCGTTTTTTAATAAATCCTTTTTCAAATGCCTCCATATTTTTAGCATGTGCCAGACTGTCTAGTTCAAAGCGTTCTTGCCCATGTTCTTCTTTTTCAATAATGAAATCATTGGCCAAATCAGATTTTCGAGTCCATCCTTCCACAGGCGTTCCTCCCCATGTCGTTTGGATTAAACCAACAGGTATCGCTAATTGTTGGTGTAATTTTTTACCGAAAAAATAACCTACTGCAGAAAATTCTAAAACCGTTTCGGGCGTACAAATCAACCATTCTCCCTCTACATCAGCCTGAGGAGTATCTGCTAAAGCCCTTTTTACCTTAAAAAAACGAATTTCAGGATGATTGGCTTGTTGAGATGCTTCCCAAAAATTAACTAAAGGTTTTTGCCCTCTTTGTAAACCCAGTTTCCTTGCCATATTGGACTGTCCTGAACAAACCCAAATATCTCCCATTAGAATATTATCAAGTTCAATTTTATTTTTCCCTTTAATAGTCAAACGATGGTTTCCACCAGCTTTTGGTGTCTTTATAGCAACCTGCCAATTGCCATTTTTATCTGCTTTGATTTTAACCTTTTTTTTAGTCCAACTACTCGTTATCGTAATTTTCTCTTTCCCATTCGCCCAACCCCAAATAGTTACTTCGGCATCCTGTTGTAATACCATATTCGAACTGATAATAGCGGGAAGTTTTACGGCTGCTTTTGCTTCTTGGATGCCTAAATTCGTTATAAATCCTAATACTAGTAGTGAGAGAAATATTTGCTTTTTCATATTTATGCTGATTATTGATTTTTATAATAGGTCTTCCAAAGCCAAAAGGGAGAATTTGCCCACGAAAACAGACAGGCTACATATTTGACCTCTAAGCGAAAATTTGATAATAAGCTAAACTTTTGGTTCATATTAAGACCTGATAGGTTAAACCCTTTTCTATACTTATTCTTAGCAGATTCTGCTAAAAAAAGGATGTTTAATATATCTGAAATTTGTCTAGTGAAAATGACCTTTTAATTAGTCAAATAGGTCTATTTAGAAATACATTACTTTAGTAGTAATGTATCAAATTTTCTAAACGCTATTTGAAAGCAGTATTGAAATGAAGATTTATCTGAAAATAATGATACCTAATTACAAAGATTCTTTATTTTACAGAAAAAATAAATTACATTTAGTATGGTTCTAGGTGACTTGTTTAGCGACAATTTGTTATAAAAAGTTATTTCATATGGTTACTTGAAATGTTTTTCTAAGGCTATTTTCCAATCAGAGATTGGGAATTTATCAATAATATACCCGTGGGGACTTATTAAAAAACAAGTTCTTGAACAAAAGTCTTCTCTGTAATTGTTTTTAACAGCTCTATGTTTACTTGCAATTACAAACCTACCGCTAAGTCCGAAATCTTTAATATTCACATCAAGAATTCCTGGAGATTCATCAATAGCTATAATGTCAACTTTTGATTTATACTCTTCGCTTAACTCCTTGAAGTATTCATAACTCATTATTGGAGACCAACATGCTGTAACGTTGACTAATAGTAAAGGCTCATTTTTGTAATCTGTTAAAGAAATTGAATCTCCTTCAGTAGTGACACAATCAAAGTCAGGAGCAATAAAACCGACTTGTGTGCCAATTTTGTCGCTGACAACCTCTTCCTTTATTAAAGTGATTATGCTGCCATCATTCGTAATATTTTCAAACTTATAGTAAGAATCGCCAAATTTTAAATACTCCCCTATCTCAAATATTTCACTTTTGAGTAAGGAATCCTTTTTTACTCCGTTTTGAGATGTTATGCTAATTATTGGGCTATCGAAACAAAAGCGAACATAGGGAATCCAATTTACGATTTGGATTTCATATTCCTGATTATTAAGCGTAAACGTTGATTTCAAATGATGAGCTACTGATATCTTTATCTTGTTACTTTTATCCAATTCAATAAGTATCCAACTGGAATCATTAACCATTTCTTTTCCATTATAAATCCTATAATGACATTTAACGGGTTCTGGTGTTGGAGCATAAAAATTCATTTTATTAAGCATTCTGATTGAATCATCTCGAAAGTCCTTATTATTATTTTCATCAATAATATAAATTCTGTCCATCCCTTTCATTCCGACAATAAACTGAAGGGAGTTATCAAGTTCAGAAGGAATATTTGCTGTATCAATTCTTTCGGGATAATTTTCATTGATAAATGTATCAAGATATTCTGGATTATTTTTCTTGATATTTTCATATGCAAATATTTTCATATCAATGAAATCCTGAGCCAATTTTGGGTTTGAAATACTTGAAGGGATTACTTTTAGCAATCCATCATTATCAGAAACTTCTTGAAGGCGTGGTGACCAATGTCCTATTTCAAACAATCCATATCCTTTATGTTTTTCTGGTTTCAGAAACAATGTGTCCAGTTCAAGAATTAACGGAGTGGCTTTAATTGAGTTTGTTCCTAATCCAATTAATACAACTAATAAAATGAAAGGCAATTTTAATTTCATATTGGTTCTATTTTTAAATTTTTATTACTCTTTGCTACTGGCAAAAGTTCTGTGTAGAAAGGTTAATAGCATGAGTATAAAACTATAGATTTTGAAATTATTGTTAGTTAAAATTAGCCTAAAACCTTTCAATTCCAAAATATTTAACTTTCTAGTCCTGTAATTCTGTATCATTTGAATTTGACCGTTTTCTTGCATATTAATAGATTCCTAAAATAAAGGCCTAAAAATACACTCATTTTGGGAAAAGAAAATTTATTGTTAAGTTATATTAATCAATGAGTTACACGAAAAGTCGTGGGAAAATTCTACCTTTTGGCTTGCTATGACCATAATAGGAGTAGTGTTGTGATTTATAAATATTTTTTTATTAAAATATCCTATATCCTTTTTGCCTGCGGCTCCAAATCTGTCAAATCTTCAATTCTGATTGGCTTTCCTTGTTCAATACTCCGTCGGGCAGCAATTCCAATTAAAATAGACATCGCTCCATCTCGTAGACCGGCAGCGTGACCTAGTGGGTCGGGATTATTAGCATTTTTAAAGATTTTATCCTGTAACCGTTTGTCACCTCCACCATGTCCTCTTCGTTCATAACTGACTTTGATAGGCTCAAAGTCATTCCAATTCTTATGCAAAATTATAGGCTTTGTTTCCATTGCTTTCTCTCCATCTTGATTCATTTCTGCAGCATGAAGTTCTGCTTGACTCATTTGCGAATTTTCAAAATAAGGAACATCCAACCAAGCTTCAATCCGACCATCCATACCATTAAACGCAATTTTCCACCCTTCGTAAGGGGAATAAGTAGTTAATGAATAATTAACCACCACATTATTTGCATATTTTATTTGAGCAGACATTTTATCATAAATATCAATTTCTGGGCGGAATACACAACTATCTCGGATGTAACCATCATGCGATTCGTGGTCTACATATAAACGCATAGAGGATTCACTTTTTGTAATATCCCAAAAGAATTTACATTCTTTTTTGTGGTCACATGTTCTGCAATTTGTTCCTCTAAATGGTCCATTATGACCATAGTGTTCTAAAGCTCCGTAAGCAAAAACTTCTGATGGGTCGGAATCTAACCACCAATTCAGTAAATCAAAATGATGCGTCGCTTTATGCACCCAAAGCGAACCACCAGAATCTTTTAATCCATGCCATCTTCTATAATAAGAAGCACCATGGTAGGTGTTCAAATACCAATGAAAGTCTACGGATGTCACCTTACCTATAGCACCATTATGCAATAATTCCTTTACTTTGGTCATATAAGGGCTCCATCGATAATTGAATCCTACAATTAAATTTTTATTCGATTTCTTTTCTGCATCTAAAATTTGTTGACACTTAAATTCATCGGTCGTCAAAGGTTTTTCAGTCAATACATCGCAGCCTGCAGCTAGACCTTTAATAATAAATTCATGGTGGGTAGAATCTTTTGTTGTGACAATGACCAAATCTGGTTTGGTTTGAGATAGCATTTTATCAAAATCCGTAAAAGTTGGACAAGTCACCCCCATATATTGTTTCACTCCCTCCAACCGCCCTGGATTTATATCACTCAAGCCAACAAATTCTAATATATCGGAATATTGGTCCACTAATCTTTTACCCCAAAAACTAGACCCTCTTATACCTGTGCCAACTAAGGCAACTTTCAATTTCTGATTTGGTCCAGGCATTAGATGACTAGGTGTCGATACTGCACAACCGGCTGCTAACATGCTGACGGAGGCCAAAAATTTTCTTCTGGATAGGTCTTTTTTCATTTTGTATAAATTTTGAATTAACGGACATAATAACGAAGATAGTTAAGTCTTTGATTTATCCTAAATTTTTAATGTCACTCCCCTTTCAAATATCAAACATAATATAATTTTTATTTGGTTTTACAATCATATTCATTATATTGCCAACTGAATTAATATGTAGTACATATTATGAAAGACAAAATAGTTTTTTTTAGAAAATTAGCAGTTATTTTGTGAATTCTTTACTCTAAAAACCTGCTTAAAAAAATAGAGTTTAGTTCATAAAGCAAAAATACACCCTGACTTAATTAAAGATAATTATGACATCATTTAGGATAAGAAAGTGGATTTTTACATTTATAGGGCTCTGTTTTTCAATCCTACTTTTTGGGCAAACGCAAACCATTAAAGGAACGGTATTGAGTTCAGAGGATAATCTGGGTTTACCAGGCGTATCCATCTATTTAAAAAATAAAGAAAGTCTTGGTACTATTTCTGACTTTGATGGTACTTACGAAATTAATGGCTCACCAACAGATACTTTAGTATTTAGCTATATTAGTTTTCAAACTTTAGAAAAACACATTGGTGCACTTACTACCATTGATGTGTCAATGCTCCCTTCTGCTGTTTTGATAGACGAAGTAGTAGTAACAGCATTAGGAATGAAGCGAGAGAAAAAGTCTTTGGGCTACGCAGTACAAGAAGTGGGTGGCGAAGCAATTGGAAAAACTAAAGAACTAAATGTCGTTAATGCTTTATCTGGTAAAGTAGCGGGCGTAAATATCACTCAAGGAGGTGGTGGATTAGGTGGTGGTGGTGCAAGAGTTGTCATTCGTGGAGAAACTTCCTTGGCTGGAAATAATGGACCTTTATTCGTTATTGATGGTATTCCTGCAGGGTCAAATGATGTGGCCTCAGATGATGTGGCTTCTATTTCTGTATTAAAAGGCCCGGCAGCAGCAGCTTTATATGGCTCAAGGGCCGCAGCAGGCGTTGTTTTGATTACGACTAAATCTGGCGCAGGTGGCGCAAAAAATAGAGTTGGCGTTGATGTCAATTTGAGTTTGGCGACCCAACGGCCTTTTATATTACCTGATTATCAAAATGAATTTGGACAAGGAACAGGAAATCAATACCAATATTTTGATGGGAATAATGGTACTTTTCCTGACGGTTCTATTTCTAATGATGATTCTCGACTCAATTGGGGGCCGAAGTTTGACGGTTTGGAAAGACCACAATTTACAGGTAGAGACCCTTGGGTAGCTCATCCTAATAATGTTAGCGATTTTTATCAAACAGGTTTTATTGCCAATAATAATGTAGCCGTATATGGTGCGAATGAGGCGGGTAGCTTTCGTTTGTCTTATACGAATATTCAACAGAAAGGTGTGATTCCTAATACAGGATTATCTGCCGACCGATTGGACTTAACGGGTAGTTGGAATATTGGCGATAAGTTTACCATCAGAGCGAATGCGAAGTTAATTGACGAAAGAAGTGATAATAACCAAAGTGCGGATGTCCGCTTATATCCTCGAAATATCGACATTCAAGCATTAAAAGATTATTGGGTACCTGGTTTGGAAGGTACACAACAACTTCAATGGAGAACTAGTGCTAATAATCCTTATTTCGAATTAAATGAAAATCGTAGAGCTTTTAAGAATACTCGTTTTTTAGGGAATATAACAGCTAATTATCAAATCACCGAAAAACTATCTTTAATGGGTAGAATCGGTGAAAATCGTAATGCTAGAGATGAAAATATAAGGGGTGCTTTTAGTACCGTTGGGTCTGGTCTTAACTTTAATGGTATTAATACTAGTGCGAATAGGCGTTTTGGCTATTATGGTACAGGACAATCCAATAGTCGAGAACTAAATGCTGATTTTTTATTGCGTTACAAACAAGACATTGGTAAAGATTTAAATGCCATTATTTCTTTCGGAGGCAACCATCTACAATCTTATGGGTCTGAGGTGAATACTTTAGTTAGTCAACTATTAATTCCTAATGTCTACAATATAGGCAATCGAAGAGTCTTTCCACGTACCAATAACGAGATTAGAGAAAAAAGATTAAACTCCTTTTACGGCTTTGCGAATCTGGCTTATAAAAACTTTTTATACTTAGATGTTACCGCTAGAAATGATTGGTCCTCTACCCTACCAAGAGATAATAATTCCTATTTCTATCCCTCTTTTACATTGAGTGGATTAGTACATGAAGTGGTGGACTTACCAAGAAGCATAAGTTTTCTGAAATTAAGAGGGGGGGTCGCAAGAGTTGGTAGTGATACTGATCCTTATGAGTTACAAGATGAATTTAATTGGGGGCAAGGAGAAGATGGTGTTGCGTCTATCTCTCAAAGTAATGTGAAAGCGAATCCTGAATTAAAACCAGAAATTACTAGCGCATGGGAGATTGGAACAGATGTCCGCTTTTTGCAGAATCGAATAGGTTTAGACCTCACTTATTATAATTCTTTGACCTCCAATCAAATCTTACGAGTAGAAGTTTCTCCAACTACAGGATATGATTTTATTTTAAAAAATGCAGGAAAAATAAGAAGTAGAGGTTGGGAAGTCGTGCTAAATGGAAAAGTGGTTCAAAGGGATAAATTTAGTTGGAACACGACTTTAAATTGGTCAAGAGACCGCTCTATAGTGGAAGAATATGACCGAGAAAATCCAGATGCCTTTTTGTCTAGAGGCGTTACGAACTTCTTATTTGTAGAAGACAGACAAGGCGAGCGTCGAGGGGCATTATATGGAAAAACTTTCCAAACGGCACCTAATGGCGAAATCTTATTCACCAAATCAGGAGACACACAACGAGGAAACAAAGCCTATTTAGGAAATTATAATCCTGATTGGATGGGCTCTATGTTCAACCAATTGGAGTATGGTCCTTTCAGTTTCTCCTTCTTATTAGATGTTCGCTATGGTGGGGTCTTTTATTCCCGTACGAATTACAATTTGAACATTCGAGGCTTATCCGAGGCAACCTTATTAGGAGGCACAGATGCTAATGGCAATACAACCCCCAGAGAAAATATTTTGCCAGATGGGATGATTTTAGATGATGGGGAATATCGAAAATTAACCAAGGAGGATTTGATAGCCTCTGGTTTAAGTTCGGGCGGATTAACGGGGCAACAGTATTGGGAAAATTTGATGGATGCAGAAATTCCAGATGCAGTTATTTATGATGCCTCTTATTTAAAGCTAAGAGAATTGAGTGTGTCCTACGATTTACCTAAAAATTTAATTTCCAAAATAGCAGTACGTTCAGCTCGGATTGGTGTAGTGATGCGGAATATAGCGGTGTGGACAGATGTGCCGAATGTAGATGCAGAAACATTTAGTACAGCAGAAGATAATGCTGCAGTAGCGATACCTGGGTTTGATAGAGGTGGTGTTCCTTCTTTGAGAAATATTGCCTTTAATTTAAATCTCAAATTTTAGTAATCGTAGCTTGAGCTTCGATAGTCAAATTATAAAAGCTTTATGAAAAATATTTTTTTTAAAGTCTGTTTTGCGATAGTACTCTTTAGCATCGGCGCTTGTGACACTTGGGACGAAGACCTTAATATCAATCCTAATACACCTAATAGCGTCTTAGAAGCTGATAATCAAAATGATGTAGATCCCTCCGTTTTTCTGGTACCCATGCTTTGGGCCACCGTGGATGGATTTGATTATTTAGCTTGGAATGTAATGCCTGCTGTCTGTGAATACCATGGAAAAACGAAGAGTTTAAGCCAAGGAAATCGACACAAATCATGGCATGCTTTCGATGATTCCGAATATTGGGTGAATATGTATACCGCCGTTCGGGTTATTAAAAATTTAAAAAACGCAGGCATCAATGCAGGGGATATTCGGTACCAAGCGATTGCGGATATTTGGGAAAGTTATACCTTTTCTATGATTACCAATTTGTATGGTAATGTTCCTTATTTTGATCCTATTTCTGACGACCCACCTTTATTAAGTACCTATGATGAACAATCCGTCATTTATCCAGCTTTATTAGAAAAATTAAAAATAGCGGGCGAATCTTTAGACCGTCAAGAGGTGCCGATTGATGCAGGAAGTGATTTAGTATTTGGGGGTGATATCTTAAAGTGGAAGAAATTTTCGAATACCTTGCGCATTCGATTGGCGATGTATATGTCAGATGCAGACCCGGCTGCTGCTCGAGCGATTTTGACTGAAATCATCAATGATCCAGAGGCTTATCCGATTATGGAATCTAATGCGGACAATGCTACCTTTAAAAATGATGAAGTGGAACGCCCTTCCGTTTTATTTACCTTAAGCAAAGCAAAAATTGACGAGGCGCCTTTTAGTAATGTTTTTATTGAACGCTTAATTTCTTTACGGGACCCTCGATTACCTATCATGGCAAAACCCGTTCGAAAAGTGCATGATAATCCAAATACAAATGTATTACCTAGTAATCCAGGGCCTGTAAAATATGCGGGTCAAATATATGGGATTACTACCGATAATGCCCATGCAGCCCTTTGGAATGGGGGATTTCCTTTTGCTTCTGCTTTAGGAGATTTCTTTAGAAAAGAAGACGCCAGTGGATTGCCTTTACCCGAATCTGCTGCCACACCAACTTTGATTGCGCTATATGCAGAACAAGAATTTTTTCTAGCAGAGGCGATCGAAAGAGGATTTATCGGAGGTAGTGCCCAACAACATTATGAAAATGGTATCCAAGCCTCTATTGATTTTTATGATGCTTCTTTTAGATCAGAAGGTTATCAAGGCGCTTATGGCGATGAAGGATTCAATGGTATAAATGACTATTTAAATCAAGCATCTGTCGCCTATACTGGCGGAAGAGATAAATTAACTTTGATTGCCGAACAAAAATGGATTGCCTCTTTTTTACTCGGCTTAGAACCCTACTTTGACCATCGCCGAACAATGCTCCCTGAATTACGGGCCTCTTCTGGTGCAGAAAATTTTGGGCCCAATGGTAGCGGTACAAAGTTTCCTAGTCGAGCTGCTTATTCCGATGCCGAATTAGCGAATAATCCGAATAATGTCGCCACTGCTCGGTCGAGTGGATTTGATATTCCTATCCAAAGTGATGAGAGTAGAAATGAGGCAAGAATGTGGATTTTGGCAGGAAGAGATTTGCAAATGCCCATTTTTCAAGAACCTGTTTATAATACCGATTATCCTTTAATTCAATCTATTGAGGGCTCAGGTACGAATTTTAAAAATTGGTATACAGAGCATTGGGAAACGATGTTTTGGTGGTAGATTGATTTCTATTTTAGGTTAGCTTTTATGCATACTAGATGTACGTTCTTTTTTCATTGAACCTGTCTGCTGCCAGGCAGGAAAAAAGAACCAAAAATTCTAGTCAAAAAAAACTCCTCCATCAAACAGTTTTTTGACAAGCTTTCCCACCTAGATGGTGACCACTTGATTTTGACAACGATTTGCAAATACAGTTTCAAATTCGTTTTCATCCCGTGCCTTATATGAAAAATATAGCTTTAAAAAGTAAAATATGCTAAAGCATTTATCTAAAATATTCTTTTTACTCTTGCTATTAACAGCAATATCTGCTTGTTCAGATTTCGTAGAAGATGGTATAGAAATAGATTACCCAGCGTCTAATGCGACTTTAACTGTTGAACCTATAGCAGGTGAAAATGGTGCAGCAGAAGAAACGGTTAGCTATAAAATTACAGCAAATGCGACTACCAATATTAAATCATTAATTGTCCAATCCTCCAATGAAGGAAAAAATGGTTCTGGTTTTAATGTAAATTCCACCGAATTTGACGACCCTTTTATAGATCATATTTTCGGAACCATACAAAAAAACACGCAATCCTTTAGCGTTCGATACGATTATATCATTCCTACGGATATAAGTAGAACTAGGTTAACTTTTACGATTGTTGATGAGACAGGGAAAGTGAGTGTCGATAAAACAATCAGCGTGGTGCCTAATATTAAAAAATATGCCGATCGAGCATTATTTGCTAAAGACAATGATTTTTACGATGCTTTTGCCAGTATTGATGGAGTGGTATATCCTGATATAAAAAATAATTATAGTCGGTTTACGGAAGAAAATGTAGCCGTACAAGAAAAAATTGACCTGGCTTTTTACTACGATAGAGAACAACAAAATGCGGTATTAGCAGCACCTGTCTCTAGCCGAATCTTTTTGGAATTAGCGATCAATAACAGTACCCGATTTAAGAAATTACCCGCATCCGTAAAGGTAGATATTGCAAATGTCACCCCTTCTTCTTTAATAGAATTAACAGCAGAAGAAGAGCTTTTAAAAACAGGTGCTACGCATATTGATAATCTAAAAGTGGGCGATGTCATCGGATTTATTACTGATCTAAACTCCGTTAATTCCTTGAAAACGGGGCTATTGAAAGTGACTGGTTTGCATCCCGGTTCTGTAGCTAGATATGATGGAATTGCCTTTGTTTTAGAATGTGATATTGTGGTGCAGGAGTAATAGTCAATGAAAATTAAAATATAAATTAAAATAACGGGATCCACCCTTTTAATTTTAATTTACATTTTGATTTTAATTAAAGTATTAAAACGATGAAAAAAAATAAAATAGCTAATCCCCTTTGCGTTGGTCTCTTACTACTAGCAAGCATTCCTACCCTATTCGCTCAAGCAGACTACAAACTAGCAGAACAAGACTCCTTAGCCTTAGTCGCTTTCTATTGGGCAACGAACGGTCCGAATTGGACCTCCAATCAGCCCGGTTTTGG
>CALJVJ010000397.1 GCA_937974625.1 uncultured Saprospiraceae bacterium | reverse complement strand
AAAGCTAATTAAAAGAATTAGCTAATAATTTTAGGATATGTTCACTACCTACTTCGGTAGTTAAAATGGGATTTGAATTTAACAAGGCACTCTTTAGTGGGATTTAGAATGCCTTGTTAAAATTCATACTTTTTGAGAAAGATTTGAAGCGAACTAAAATTATTCAACTAGATAAAATTTACTTCTAATATAAATACCAAATAGAAAACTAAAGAATTAATTTTGGATATGTTCATGGGATTATAATTTGTTGAAAAAAGCCGCACACACTGTGCGGCTTTTTTTTTGTTCACAGGATGAACGACTGTTCCCGAAGGGTGAATGTTCGGGGAACATTCATAGGAGAGAACCGCAAAGCGGATAGGAAAGGTAGGTCGTTCTTTTGGGACTTGTTCTAAGTCGTGTACCGACGAATTCATTTGGCTTTATTCAAAGTTTAATCCGACGAATGAATTCGTCGGTACTTCTACAAAACAAAAATGGCTTGTCTGCATTTCGCAAACAAGCCACTTTTATTGTTATAAGCTAGTCTGACATCTGACAGTAAATTTCACTTTACGGTCTGATCTCTGACATCTATTTTTTAAGAATATTGCTTTTCATAATATTTCTGATACGCTCCAGAAGTCACTCGCTCCATCCATTCTGAATTATCTAGATACCATTGAGCTGTTTCCCGCATTCCTTGTTCGGGTTGCACTGCTGGTTCCCAACCTAATTCATCTTTGATTTTAGTCGCATCAATCGCATACCGTTTATCATGGCCTGGTCGGTCTTTTACAAAAGTAATTGACTCCTGTGCTTCCCCTACCCTTCTACCTAATAAGCCATCAACGGTGTCGCATAATTCTCGAACTAAATCGATGTTTTGCCACTCGTTATTTCCACCAATATTATAGGTTTCTCCATTTTTACCTTTATGGAAAACAATATCGATTGCCGTAGCGTGGTCACCCACCCATAGCCAATCTCTAGTGTACTTTCCATTGCCGTAAATTGGTAATGGCTTTTTATGCTTGATGTTATTGATAATCAGTGGAATTAATTTCTCTGGAAACTGATACGGTCCGTAATTATTAGAACAGTTCGAAATGACAATAGGCATATCATAAGTATGGAAATACGCTCTAACCAAATGGTCTGAACTCGCTTTTGAGGCAGAGTATGGTGACCGAGGGTCATAAGATGTATCCTCCGTAAACAAGCCCGTCTCTCCTAATGTTCCATATACCTCATCGGTAGAAACATGGTAGAAACGCTTGCCCTTGTAGCCATCTTCCTTCCAAGTATGTCTTGCCGCATTTAATAAATTGACCGTACCGACAATATTAGTGGTAATGAAACTCATCGGGTCAGCAATAGAACGGTCAACGTGCGACTCCGCAGCTAAGTGAATAACTGAGTCGAATTGAAAATCTCGAAATAATTCTAACATCATCTCCGAATCAGTTATATCTCCTTTGATGAAGGTATAATTCGGTGCATTTTCGACGTCTTTCAAATTTTCTAAATTGCCCGCATAGGTCAATTTATCCAAGTTAACGATTTGGTAATCTGGATATTTATTGACCATTAATCTTACTAAATGGGAGCCAATAAATCCTGCTCCTCCCGTAATGAGTATTTTCATGTTATTAATTTTATATTCTTAATTAGACTTGTTACCCTTTGAAAATAGTTATCTGAAATTTGGATTTTTTTGATAGTTTTTGCAAAAAAATCAATGAATAGCATAGCTATTGATTTATTTTTAGGTAAAAAATAGCAGAAAAAGACATTTTCAGGTGACTGTAATTTAAAGGGTAACAAGTCTGTTAGACTTCTACTTCTTCTTTTACATCTACCACTGTTTTAAAATATTCATAGGTTCTTTGCATCCCTTCTGCTCTTGGCACAGCTGGTTCCCAACCTAAGATTTCTTTAGCTTTAGTGATATTTGGCCGACGCCTTTTAGGGTCATCTTTTGGCAATTCTTTATAAATTAGCTTTGCTTTTGGATTACCTACCATCGCTAGTACTTCTTCTCCAAATTCCTTGATGGTTACCTCATCTGGATTACCAATATTTACAGGCATATCATAATCACTCATCAATAATCGGACAATGCCTTCTACTAAATCATCTACATAACAGAAAGACCTAGTTTGTGAACCATCTCCAAAAACGGTTAAACCTTCTCCTCTGATAGCTTGGGAGAAAAATGCAGGTAAAACACGTCCGTCATTCACTCTCATTCTTGGTCCGTAAGTATTGAAGATACGAATGATTCTTGTTTCTACTTTGTGGTAAGTATGATATGCCATCGTTATCGCCTCCAAAAATCGCTTCGCCTCATCATATACACCTCTTGGTCCGATTGGATTCACATTTCCCCAATACTCTTCTACTTGTGGGTGTACTAATGGGTCTCCATACACTTCCGAGGTTGAAGCGACCAATACTCTCGCTCCTTTAGCCTTCGCTACTCCTAATACGTTATGTGTACCTAAAGCACCTACCTTCATCGTCTGAATCGGCATCTTTAAATATTCAATGGGACTTGCCGGAGAAGCAAAATGTAAAATATAATCTAAGTCTCCTGCAATATGTATGTATTTAGTAATATCGTGGTGGTGAAATTCAAATTGTGGTAATGGAAACAGGTGTTCAATATTTTTAATATTTCCTGTTAGCAAATTATCCATGCCTATTACATGATATCCATCTTTTATAAATCTATCACATAAGTGAGACCCTAAAAATCCAGCTGCTCCCGTAATTAAAACTCGTTTCATGAATTGTGTTTTGTATGCATTAGCAATAGCTTACGCTATTAATTAATTATCATAAAGTATTGAACTAAACATAACTCTTATACTACACAGATAATTATAATGTTGCTAAGGCGTTGATTAATTGATAGTTAATATTGTTAATTGAAAGTTATTGTTGATAACTGCTTGTTTTAAATCAATGTTAGGAGGGCAAATGAAAAATTTGGTAGGTTTAGTAGACTAGTTACGTAACTAGTCTAATGGAATTTCTGTAAATTTACGCTATTTTAAAACATAGTGCAAGTTTGCTAAACATCCTACTTTTGTGCCTAATTACTAGGTATTTATCCATACCTAAATCTTAATTTATAACCAACAGTTTATTAGCATTTAATCCATTACAATTAAATAAATATGCTTAAGCGAACCTTTCAAAAAGGTACTTTCCTGTTTTTCTTTTTTTTAGCTAGTATCAGTTGTTTTGCTCAACGCAATGCTATCAACACGTATAATGTTATTACTTTGAATATGAGCTATGGTTTTCATAACCCCGCTGGAGATTTGAGTAAAAGATTTGGTGCTAACTTTAGTATTGGTGGAGGTTTGGATTTAATTACGGAAAAGAAAAATCTAATTTTTGGCTTGAAAGGTAATAATCTTTTTGGCAATACCGTCAAAGAAGATGTGCTCGCTAGTTTGAGAGACCGTGACGGGTTTATTTTAGGTAGTATTGGCGCAGGACAAGCCACTTATGCGGAAGTATTTTTAAGAGAGCGTGGACTTTATGTAGGTGGGCATTTTGGTAAATTAATTACACTATCTAAAAAGAATCAACGTGCTGGTCTGCGCTTAACTTTTGGTCTAGGTTTATTACAACATAAAGTCAGAATACAAGATGAAAACAATAATGCCGACCAATTAAAAGGAGAACTTATCAAAGGATATGACCAACTGAGTAACGGCTTAGCCTTTGAACAATTTATTGGTTATCAACAACTTAATCGAAAAACAGGCATCAACTTTTTTGCTGGTTTTGAATTAACCGAAGCTTTTACTAAAAATAGGCGCTCGGTCAATTTTGCTACTCAAAATCCTGATTTGGAAAATCGTTTTGATGTATTGCTTGGATTTAGAATAGGCTGGTCTTTTACTTTTTATATTGGTGAACGGGCAGAGGATATTCGGTATTAGGCTAATGGTTCCACAAAATGCTCACTTGGCAAACAACAACCTTTAGACCTTTTATTAATCCTCAGAGTATAATTGTCAAATTGAATTGATTGCTATCTACCAACGATGTATAGCACAATCAAACAATTTTAACCATCAAATAATCTCTTTAAGCTACTTTGCTTGTATCGGAAAAGCCACCATTTTAGTCCCTTCAAATAGCGGTGCATCAGGAACAATAATGCCATCACCGAAATCAAAGTTTTTGTCTTGGTCTACATCCCAATGTAGCATCACTAAATAATTTTCTCCTGGTTTGGGCAGCTCATTTACCGTAATTTTTACATCTTTATTATTGCCATGCTTAACGTAGGTTGAGCCAACATAAACCACTCCGTGCGGCTTTCCTTCTTTGAAAGGATGTAGAACCAACCAACCATTTCCCTCGATGTTTACTTCCTTAAAAGTAAATGTAGCACCATCTTGTTGCATACCTTCTGCCATGATGTTACTTCGTTCTCCATTTCCTAATGTGATTTGGTCTCTTGGTGGAGCTACTGGATTTTTTGGCGTGTATTTTATGCCTGCATTACAAGCTTGTAGTAAAATGGTTAGGATTATTAGGCCAGTAAATTGGAATAAGTTACTTCGTTGAGTGGTATTCATTTTTGTTGTTTTGATATTAGGGAATTATCCGACTACCATAAAGGTAGAGAAATAAAGGTAAAAAGAGTAAGTTCAAGTACAACAATCAGTTGCTGAACCACTGAAAATTGAACTTGGTACTTGAGCTTGAATTTAAAAATTTAATTCTTCTCATCCTGAGAACGACATTGTTAGAGTCTATTATTTTAGTACTTTATTAATTATTTCAAGTTGTGGATACTGGCAGCCTATATGGGTTCAGTACGCTTTGGTTAGCTAGCAATAAATGTTCTTGATATGGAGCCTAACAGGTTTAAAAACCTGTATCCAGAACAAACTAAAATTTGTGCTACCGATTACCCAAATTAGTAAAGCTGCCAACTGTTTCTTGCTGACTGTTGTATGGTTTAATTCCGCTTCATCGTTTCCCAAATATATTTTTTATACCCTTCTGGTGCTTTGGAGGCCAAAAAAGCTTTGGTTTCCTTTTCCCTATTTTTTTTCCTTTTAAACTTGCTTTTATTCAACAAGAAGAACTGACAAATATAAAGCGCATCACCTACAAAATAGCGGCGAATAAATTTAAATTGTTCTTCTGCCGTAGAATTGATTCCCCATTTTTGAGGTTTCCCCAATTTAAAACTAATGAAGTTAACGATAAATGTTTGGTAAGCTGACTGCAAACTAGCTGACTTATTGTTCAAAACAATATTTTCTAAAAAATTATAATAGCTTTTGCTAGGATTCCGTAGTTGATGCACCTGATTAGGGTAGGCAAAAAGCTTATTGGCAAATTGATAATCAATATTATTTTTTAACCAGGTCCATAACCTTGGGTCTATCGAGTTTCTAAATTCATTTAGATAATCCAATTGTGTTTGTTTAAACTCCTTTTGCAAAGCTAAATACCCTTTAGGATTAAATTTGGTTAATAACTTTGGTGGTACATCTCTAGTAGTTTTTAGAATCTCTTGTTGATAGTCTAAATAAAATCGATTATCTACTCCAGCAAGTCCTTCAAATTCAATCTTCACCCTGTTTTGAGCATCTTGTTGAATATTGATAACTAGGGATTTATCAGGAAAAAGAAATAAGAGCAATTGTATATCATTAATTTCTAAAACAGCAGGAACAGCAATAAATGGGTTTATATCAAATTGGAATTGGCCATTTTTGGCAATAGGTGTTTTTAGCGATTCGCCAAGGATTCCCAAATTAGTTGGATGAAAATAAAGAAGGGCTGTATCTGTTGTTATATTAGCAATAGTCCCCCTGACAATTGCTTGGCAATACAGGGTAATATTCAAACCGACAAAAATCAATAAAAAACTAAATTTTTTCATCTGTTTTTTCATCTGTGTAAGGCACCTCTGGGGTAACCAAATATTTATATTTCACTCCCAATGTTTAGTATCTAAATACGCTTGTTTAGGAATAAAAACAACCACTCATTCAAAATTAATATAAACATTGGTTTTCATTCCTATTTCTAATCCATTAAGTTAAAAAATAGTTTTTAAATAAAAAAAGGGCTTGCAAAAGCAAGCCCTCAAATAACCAATTTTAGGAACATCTGTTTCTTTATAGCCTAATTGTTATCTTAATTCTTTAGTAATGATGAAAAAATAAAAAAGTAAATCTATTTTTTCAAAGTTCTTTAATCTTATTTATTGCCGAAGTCCGTTCCTCGGTATCGAACCAAGGAACGGCTTATCGGGTATTTTTTATCTATTTATCTGGATATAGCCACTGTGCTGCTTGCCTTTTCCATCATTGATGATGTAGAAGTAAGTTCCATCAGGTAATTGCTCACCTGCGCTATCTCCATTCCAATCGTTTTGATAATCTGACTGCTCATACAATAGTTTACCAAATCTGTTGTAGATTTTCACCTCATTTTCTGGATAAGCTTCTAAACCTTCAACTTTGAAGTAATCATTTATTCCATCATTATTTGGAGAGAATGCACTGAATACTTTAATTGGTTCACAGTCTACAATCACCTTCACTTGTGCTTCATCACAACCTTTATCGTTACAGATTTCATATCTGAAGAAGTCTGCCTGTTTAGGGTGACAGTATCCTTCTTTTGGTTGATAAGTAACGGTATTATCAGCGTTGATGATTAATGTACCATGCTTAGGTGCTTCTGTAATGGTCAATGTAGCTTTTTCAGTCGCTGCTCTATCATTCGCAATGACATTGATTCTAGCTGATTGATTCATCGTCGTTACAGTCTCATCTGCTCCTGCAACTGGTCTTACTGCTGTCTTATCCGCTCCAAGCGTTATTGCTCCTTCCTTACCTAAAGTAGTAGTTGTTGGTACTTTACTGCCTCCAGTTTGTAAGCAATTCACTTTGACAACAATCTCATCGCTACATTCCGTCAACTCATTGGTGAAGGTGAAGATGTTCTTACCTTCTCCTGCGTATAATTGGATAGAACCGCCGTCTGTTTCACACTTATCAACTGCACCTGTATAGATACTTCCGTTCAATTCGATTGAATAGATGCCTAAGTCACTTGCTGGTATTTCTACACAGAAGGCTGCTACATCCGTACAAGAAAGTACAGTAAGGCTTGCTGAGCTACTTGCGATGAAATCGTCACATTCTGTCTTCGCTTCATTACAAACTACTGTGACCGTAAGATTGTCTTCACAACCTGTCGCTTTATTCGTGAACACTACATTATGCGTTCCTTGTCCGAAGGCTAACTCTGTACCCATTGGTAATAAATTAGAATTCAATTCAAGTATAGCAAATGCTCCGGTATTCGGTTGCTCGATGTCCATTGTACCATACTTTGTAGCAGCTACACCACCTTGAAGCGTTAAGGTGCTTGCATCTTGTATCCAATTTCCGTCAACATCCCAAGCATTCATCATAGATAATAACTCGGTTAAGTTGTTGAAGTCACCAGAATAAGTCTGTCCGTCAATTGCCCAAGAACGTAATCTATATGGACCACTATTTCCTTGGTCAGGCATAGTGAAGTAAGTATAAGCATATAGCGTATCAAAGTTACAACCTCTAAATCCTCCTGTATAAACAATGCCTTCAGCTGTAACATCGTAGTTAGTAATTTCTTGTAATGGAATATCCACACAAACACTTCCTGTCGTATTACAATCTGTAATCGTTATTGTTTCTTGAGTTGCAGTTACGATTTCTTCTGTACATCTGTTGGTTGGAGCATCACATCTCTTCATCAAGACCGTTTCCTCACAACATGTTCTGATGTCTCTAATCGTTACTACTACACTTTCTGCATTACCCATTGGAACGTCTACTTGTGTACCTGTTGCTACTCCCGTAGTATTAGGATTTAAAGTAGATTCTACCCATGATGCTTGATGTGTAATCTTCATATCTCCATAAGTAGTACTTGCGTTACCTCCCATGATGATTAAAGAAGCAGGATTATGTGTCCAATTACCCGATGGGTCGTTTGAACTCATCCATGCTGTTAACTCTGTCATATTATTAATCATTCCTGTGTAAACAACACCATTCACCGTCCAGTTATCAATTTTGTATGGACCACTGTTTCCTCCTCCTTGTAATAAAGAGTAAGTATATGCAGTTAAGTTTTCAAAATTACATCCGTGGTTTGGTGATATCACCTGTGCTGGTGTAAAGATTTCGTAGTTAGAAATCTCATCCAATCTAATTGGTAAGCAAAGCTGACCAACTGTCTCTCCTTGAGCTACACATACTTCTCTTTCTGGCGAAATCGCTATACATGTATTACAAGTATTTGGTACGGTAGCCTCTGTAATCACTTCACAACCTGTTCGGCTATCTGTTACTGTTACTCTATAAGTACCAGAAGCTAAGCCTCTCGCAGTATTCGAAGTAGTTACATTTGGTGACCAAGTGAAATTCAAATCACCTGTCGCTCCAACTACTGGTAAGTAGACACTTCCATCATTATCACAACAACTTGAACCTTCTATAACTGGTGTCACTGATAATTGTGACCCTACAGTTACAGTTACTTGGTCTGTTCCAGAACAACCGCCTGCATCTGTACTAGTTACGGTATAGGTCGTCGTCACTGACGGACTTGCTGTTGGATTTGCAATATTTGGATTGCTTAAGCCTGTTGTTGGGCTCCAGCTATAATTTGATCCTCCTGTTGCATTCAACTGAACGCTTCCACCTGCACATAAACCTTGGTCAGTTCCTGCATTTACGGTTACTCCTCCTGCTGTCACATAAATCACTACATCATCTCTGCTTGAACATCCTCCTGAACCAGTTACAAATACTGAATAGGTCATTGAATTCGATGGTGTAGCTATTGGATTCGCAATGTTTGGATTACTTAATCCTTCTGTTGGTAACCAAGAGTAGCTTGTTCCACCTGTTGCATTTAACTGTACTGAACCTCCTGAACAAACTGTTTGGTCTGGTCCTGCACTTGCACTTGTTCCACCTTCTACGAATACTGTAATCTGGTCGCTTCCTGTACATCCGTTTGCATCCGTTACATAAACTGTATAAGTTGTCGTAACAGTTGGTGATGCAATTGGTGTTGGACTTGTTGGATCACTTAAGCCTGTTGATGGCGTGTATAAATAAGTTACTCCTGTTGTTACATTCAATGGAATGCTTTCTCCGAAGCAAATCGTTTTATCCTCACATCCTACTACTTCTGTTCCTGGCGTTACAAAGACCGTTACTTGGTCACTGCCACTACATCCTCCTCCACTTGTAGAAGTTACGGTGTAGGTAGTTGTTACTGTTGGATTCGCTACTGGGTTTGCAATGTTTGCATTACTTAAGCCAGTCGCTGGACTCCAACTATAAGTTGAACCACCCGTTGCATTTAAAGTAGCACCTGTGCTACCGTTACAAATCGTTTGGTCATTTCCTGCATTTACTGCTATACTATTATTTACAAAGACTGTTACTGCATCTGTTCCTTTACAACCTTCTGCATTAGTCACTTCTACCGTATAAGTAGTTGTTGTATTTGGAGCTACAACTGGATTTGCAATGTTTGGATTGCTCAATCCGGCTGTTGGACTCCAAGCATAGCTCACTCCACCCGATGCATTCAACTGTGCAGCAGTACCTGAACAAACTGTTTGGTCAGGTCCAGCATTCGCGGTAGAACTACCATTTACAAAGACCACTACTTCATCACTTGAAGAACATCCGAAGGCATCTGTGCCTGTTACGATGTAGGTCGTTGTTACTGCTGGTGACGCATTTGGTGCTGGTGAATTTGGATTGTCTAAGCCTGTTGCTGGACTCCATACCCAACTTGCTCCACCATTCACTGTCAATCTTACACTTCCTCCGTCACAGATATATTTATCTGGACAACCTACTACTGTAGGTCCTGGAGTTACCGTTACCGTTACACACGCTGTACCTGTACAACCTTGTGCGTTACTTGTCGTCACACAGTAAGTAGTAGTCTGTGTTGGATTTGCTGTTGGATTTGCAATATTTGGATTGCTTAAGCCTGTCGCTGGGCTCCAACTGTAAGTCGTTCCTCCTGTTGCACTTAAAGTCGTAGCTTGGTTTCCACAAACCGTTACGTTTGGACTGATGCCTACATTGATGTTTCCATTTACAAAGACCGTTACTTGGTCTGTTGCGGTACATCCGTTAGCACTAGTCACTGTCAATGTATAAGTAGTCGTTGCAGTTGGGTTTGCTGTTGGATTTGCAATATTTGCATTGCTCAATCCTGTTGCTGGACTCCAACTGTATGTTCCATTTCCTGATGCATTTAAAAATACTGTAGAACCTCCACAGATAGTTTGGTCTGCTCCTGCATTTGCTACTGCACCGTCAGGGTCACAAGGATCATTTGGATCACTTTCTCCTTCGTCTACTCTACCATTTCCATTTAAGTCCTCTTGCTGGTCTGTATAACCATCTCCATCTGAATCACAAGTACCTCCAATGTTCACGGTTACTTGGTCGGTTCCGATACAACCTTCTATGTTGGTCACTGTCACCGTATAAGTAGTTGTGCTATTTGGATTTGCTGTTGGATTTGCAATGTTCGGATTAGATAATCCAATTGTTGGGTTCCAACTGTAAGTGATTCCTCCACTTGCATTCAACTGTGTTGAAGTTCCTGCACATGTCGTAACGTCTGCACCAGCATTTGCTTGTGCATTTGCTCCGACTAAGACCGTTACTTGGTCTGTATTCGTACAACCATTTGCATCCGTTCCAACTACTGTGTAAGTTGTTGTCACTGTTGGACTAGCAATTGGATTTGGTACATTTGTAGCACTAAGTCCTGTTGCTGGACTCCATGTGTATGATATTCCACCTGTTGCAAAAAGCATTGTATTTTCTCCTACACAAATCTCAGGATTCACCCCTGCATCGATATTTAATGCTGGTGATACTGTTATGACTACTTCGTCCGTCCCTACACAACCTGTAGCATTTGTTACTTCAACTGTGTAAGTCGTGATTGTTTGTGGAGTCGCTACTGGATTCGCAATATTTGGATTGCTTAATCCTGTACTTGGTGTCCATTTATAACTTTCTCCACCTGTTGCAGCTAACTGAACTGATTCTCCTTCGCAAAGTGTTTGGTCTGGTCCTGCACTTGCAGTTAACTGACCTGTAACGCTTACGGTTACTTCATCCATTACCATACATCCATCTGCACCCATTACCAATAATTGATAAGTCGTGGTAGTTGGAGGACAAGCCATTGGATTTGGAATATCCGTCGCACTTAAGCCGATAGCTGGGCTCCATTGATATTGAGAACCGTTTCCTGCTCCTTGTAATTGTACACATTCGCCATCACAAATCGAAACATCTAATCCTGCATCTGCGAATGGTAATTTATTAACATTTATATTCTGTACTTTTCTGTCTTCACATCCACCATCGTTGATAGCTAAACTAATCGTCTTACCGCCTGGTGTTGGCCATTGAACGACTAAGTTCGCGCCTGCTGGTGCTGTTGCGGTCGCTGCACTAGAAGATACAATCGTTGCACCTGCTAAGTCCCAAGTTAATATTGCACCTGGGCTAGCGTCTCCTGTGAATTCAACGGTTACATCCGTTGCAGCACATGTTGGGTTGTGAACGATGAAGTCTGCTTCAGGGTCTGCTGCTTGGAAGATAGCAAACTCATGGTCTACTGTACATCCATCCGCATTTTCTAAAGTAACGGTGAAGTTATTCACTACCCCATTTAAGAAAGCATTAAAAGTTAAAGTAGCGCCGGATACATTGGCATCTAAATAACCTCCACTTCCTAAAATCGTATATTGTGTGATTGCTTCACTCATCGTGATACTCACTGGCATTGAACTTCCTGTACATGTAGATACATTTTCCATCCCTGCAATAATGCTTGGAGCGGCTGGTGCATCTAAAGTCACTGCGCCATGGTCAACGATACAGTTATCTGCTGCATTTCTAACTTGGATGTCATAGGTAGCTGCTGGTAAGTTACCGAAGAAGCTATTTGCACTCCAAGTTGCGCCATTGTTAATGCTGTATTCTAAGCCACCGTTTCCGTCTGCTAAGATGGTAATAGAACCGTTGTCTTCTCCACAAATTGATGGATCAACTGCTCTTACCTCATTTACAACTGGTGGTTGTGGTGAAGTCAACTGACAAGCTGGATAAATCGCTCTACAAGTCTCATCTTCATTGGCAACAGTTACACTGTAAACGCCTTCTCCTAAGCCTGTAAATTCATTTGACGTCTGCCACGTAGTACCTCCGTCGATACTATATTGTAAGTCACCTTGTCCTCCGACTGCATAGATGGTTAATGTTCCATCATTTACACCACAATCAGTAGGATTAGTACTAATACATTCTGTAATAATTGGTCCAGATGGTGCGGTTACCACTACTGGGTTATTCGCATATGGTATAGCACAACTTTCATCATCATTTCTTACCCAAACATTATACAAGCCAGGTAATAAGTTGATGAATGAATTGCCATTACTCCAAGTTGAACCATCTAAACTGTATTGTAAGCCACCTTCGCCATTCGCCACTACTGTGATTACTGCATCGTTTGAATTACAGTCAGATGTATTAGTTACTTCTACATCTCCAATAGTAGGTTCTGCTGGTGTTGTTATCGCTAATGGATTGAATTCATAAGCTTCTACACAACCCGTTGATAAATCCTTCACAAAGACATTATAGATGCCTCCTGCTAAGTCATTAAAGTCTCCTGTATTTTGGTAGTTGATACCTCCATCAATACTGTAGACTAAGTTGCCTCCTGTTGCGCTCACTGAAATCGAACCGTTTGCATCACTACAAGAAGTTGGGTCAGTTGTCGCTACATTATCAATACTTGCTAACGTTCTGTCGATAATGACAGGGTTTGCTGGGTAACTTACTGGACAAGCATCATCAATATTTCTAATCATGATATTATAACTTCCGTTTGGTAAATTAAAGAAGTTATTACTTGCTTGATAAGTCGCACCGTTGTTAATACTGTATTCTAATGGTGTGTTGCTAGTTGCAGCTATAGTAATATTACCAGAACCGTCTTCACATCCACCATTTGAAGTAACACCATCTATCGTTCCTCCAATCGCATCGAATAATTCGATAGTTGGATAAATAGCTGGACAAGATGCATCGTCGTTGGCTACTCTGATGTTATAAATACCACCAGTTAAGTTTTCGAAAATGCTGCTTTCTTGCCAATTTAATCCGCCATCAATACTATAGGCTAAGTCAGCTGCTCCACCTTCTGCCGTAATTTGAATTCGGCCATTCGGGTTGATACAATCTGATGGTTGGTCATGTAAGACTTCCACAATCGTAGGACCATCAGGGTAACTGATATCTATTGGGTTATTCGTATAAGCTACTTCACAAGTACCTCCTTGATTTCTAACAAAAACATTGTAAATTCCTGGTTTTAAATTCTCATAGTATGCGAAATTATTCCAGTTAATTCCTCCGTCAATGCTGTATTCTAAAGCAGTACTTCCTGTAGTTGCTGTTATATTTATTGTTGCATTGTCTATTCCACAATCTGTTGGTTGCGTCACTGCTACCGCTATTAAAGCTGGTGCAGCTGGGTCTTCCAATCTGATGCCATTCAATGCATAAGGGGTTACACAAGTATTTCCTGCATTTCTGATGTACACATCATAATCACCTGCTGCAACATTGATAAAGTTATTGCTTGACTGCCAAATGGTCATTAGACCATTATCTAATCCATATTCAATCGCTTCATCTCCTGATGCAATCACGGTTATTGTACCGTTATTCACATCACAATCTGTTGGATTGGTGAATCTTACATCGGTGAATACTGGTGCTTCTGGCTTCACTAATGTAACTGGTGGATAGTAAGTGATACAACTTCTATCTGCACTAGCCACTGCGATATAGTAAATACCACCTGCTAAGTCTGTAAATTCATTTGTTGTCAACCAACTAGCTCCTCCATTGATGCTGTATCCTAAGTTAGTACCTCCTTCTGCTTCGATGGTAATTGTTCCATCATCCGCTGTACAAGATGGGTTCACTGTTGGTACTGCTGTAATTCCTGGTGATTGTGCACCACCTACGATTACTGGATTATTCGCATACGGTACTTCACAACTTCCTCCTCTTACTACTACTAGGTAAGAACTAGCAGGTAAATTGTTAAATACATTGCTACTTTGATAAGACAAACCTCCGTTGATACTATATTCGTAGCTACTTGCTAATCCTGTCGCAGTTACGGTGATGCTTCCATCTCTTGTTCCACATTCAGATATATCTGTCATTGCAACATCAACCGTTGGGCCTGGAACTACCGTTACTGTCACTGAATCTCTAGCTGTACAGCCAAAGTCATTCGTCACATCTACATAATAGGTAGTCGTCGTCGTCGGACAAGCGATTGGGTTGAAGCAATCTGTGTGGTTTAAAGTAGCTGCTGGAGACCAAGCAAAACTCGTTCCTCCTTGCGCTATTAATTCTACACATTCTCCTTCACAAATCGTCTCTTGTCTTGCTTTAGCTAAAGCGTCTACTCCAGGATTTACCGTAATATCTTGCGTTACTGAATCTCTACATCCATTAGTAGAAGTAACTATTAACTTCACTAAGTAATGTCCTGGGTTCTGGTAAGTATAACTTGGGTTTTGGTCAGTTGAAGTACCGATTCCATCTCCGAAGTCCCATGCCCAATCTGTCAATGTTGTATAAGTTACTGTTTCATCATTGAAAACAGTTGCTTGACCTTCACATGCGACATTTGCATAGAAATCAGGATTTGGTACATCGAACACATTTACTCTCACTGTATCGTAAACGACACATCCGCCACCTCCTGGGTTGATTTCAACAATGTAAACCGTAGACACATATGGTGAAGCTACTGGACTAGCAATGAATGGATCACTTAATCCTGATGCAGGTGCCCAAGTATAAGTAGCCGTTGGTGCCGTTACACTAGTTGTCAATTGTACTGATTCACCTTGACAAATATTCTCTACTACATCTGAAGCTGACTGAATTAAACATGGTGTGAAACATGTTGTCGTCGTTGTATCACATTCGCCATAAGCTAAATTGATATCTGAACTCCATCCAGCTTGGTCTATAATACCATTGTCAACTGGGATGTAGTAATTATTAGGAACCACAAATCTTACTCTGTAACATCCTGCTTCAAGACCATCAAATCGATAGTTACCATCTGCTTCTGAAATGGTTGTAGCAATTGTCGTTTCAGTATCTGCACAATCGTATAAGTTTACAGTAAGTCCTGCAAAACCGCCGTCAACTCCTGTATCTAAATCACCGTCTCCTCCTTGGTCTTCACAAACAATAGTGCCTATGAAAATACAAGATACTGGTAAGTTATTTAAATCAATGAATGGGTCTCCCGCTTCTAATTCAAATGATAAGTAGTATGGATTTGCTCCTGCTGTTAAATCTGCGATGTAATTCGCATTTACATCAGACCCTAAGGTTACAAAACCATTGGTTGCATCTCCATCTCTATCAACTGCACTTCCATCGAGTCCTGTTGGGTCAAATGCCCCAGCTTCAGGTAATATGGTTGAACTCATTGGGAAGCCATTTGGATGATTATATACCATCTGGTAAACTCCCGGTACTCCATTCGTAAAGAATTGGTAATAACCTGTTCTTCCATCTAATGTATCGCCTGTTACTCCATCAACCGCAAAGAAGATTGCTCCTCCTGCAGGCATCGAAGCTATCGATACTTTTCCTCCTGTAATAATTACGCCTGTCTTGTCACAGTAGATATAACCAATTGGATCATAATCTTCTAATTGGATAGCTGCTGCACTTTCATCATCTTCAAAGAACTCTTCTTCCTCTTCGGTAGTATCCGATTCTGGTTGAGAATCTATATCTTTAATAAAGTTGCCTTGACTATCCGTAGCTCCTGATACCTCTGCTACGTTCTTAATCGTACTATTCGGATTTCCAGAGATTAATACTAAATCAATATCAATTGAAATTGAATCTCCTGGAGTCAATATACCTGGCAACGTTACTGTTGCCTTATCTGTTCCTGAAGCAACCCATCCATTCGTATCTGCACCACTCAATATCATTCCTGTAGGAATATGGTCAATTACCTCAATATTTCGTCCATCAAAAATACCTTCGTTTTTCACGGTAATCGTATAAGTGACGGTTTCTCCTAATTTTACATTTAAAGACTGACCTGCAGCCAATGTCTTGTCTAATGCCAAATCAAAAATACCTACCTGAATCGTTTCAAAATCACTATCATCTTCATCAGCAGGATCGTCAGTGGCATTGTTGATTGGTGTTCCATCATTATTATCTATCGCATCTGGCGTAGAATCTGTATCACCTACTGCTGGGCCTCCATCAACTTGTGCTGCTTCTGCAATCTCCGCATTATTCGTAATACTGGTTCCTGCAAAATTATCTGCAAGCTCCAATGAGATATTGATAGAATCACTTGCTCCTGCTGCAATAAAGTTTATTGTATTCGTTGCAGTAGTTGCATTTAAATTAGTCCATCCTAATGATGGTATTAAAGTCATTCCTGTAGGAATATAATCAACTACATCAATATCATAAGCATCTAAACTTCCCTGGTTGTAAACAGTGATTGTATAATTTATGGTATCGCCTGGACTCACTCCTGATAATTGACCTGCTGCTAATTGCTTAGTTAATGCTAAATCAAAATCTTGTACTAAAGTGAAAGAAACAGGGTCATGATCATCTTGATCACCTCCAGTATTATTTGTCACATTATCTCCTCCAAATGCATCATCTGTAAAGTCACCATCTGGAGTAGAATCGATATCGTTATCTTCACCATCATTGCTAATCTCTGCATATACCGTAAATCCAGTATCCATGAAGTTTTCATCCACTTCTAAGAATAATGGAATCATATGCATATCACCAGCACCTAAGCCACCCGCAGGTAAATCAGTTCCTGTTAATAAGATTACAAGCGTGCTATCGTTAATTTGTGTCCAACCATTTGCATAAGTACCACTTAATTGAGTACCTGCTGGTATTAATACCGTGATTTCTATAGAGTCCGCAGCTATATCTCCTTGATTGAAGATGGTTACTTTTGTCTCTACTGTATCTCCTGCACTGATGGCAACAAGTTGCCCTGGTGCATGCGTTATCGTTAAGGCTAAATCAAAATCATCAACAATAACTGAAATCGTCGCTGGGTCAAAGTCATCATCGTTCGGGTCTGTAACCGTTGGGTCATCATTGCCGTCTGTTAATGGGTCTGTTCCGTCTGGTGCATCTCCTGCGTTATCGCCTGGTGCACTATCTGCATCATTACCACCATCTGCTGTAATCTCCGCATTATTCGTAATCGTTGAGCCCATGAAACTTGGGTCAATTCTTAAGTCTACATCTACACTATCCATGCCTCCAGCTGCAATCAAACTTGGGAAAGTATAAGTATTCCCTGTCCAATCTGCATCTACTAAAGTCATATCCGTTGGTACATAATCTGTTACTTCTACCGTATTGGCAGCTGCATCCATTGTTCCTTGGTTATGTACATAGATTCTAAAGGTAACTGTATCACCTGCTACGAATGGGCCAGCTTCTGCTAATACCTTCGTTAAGGCAAGGTCATATACTTGTCCTACATTTACCGTCGCTGGGTCAAAGTCATCATCGTTAGGGTCTGTAACCGTTGGGTCATCATTGCCGTCTGTTAATGGGTCTGTTCC
>CALJVJ010000396.1 GCA_937974625.1 uncultured Saprospiraceae bacterium | reverse complement strand
AAATTCGGTATTGCCAAAGAGAAATTTAGCGATTTTGCCAATAATAGAAATCGCGGGCGGTACTTCCATATACCCCCAAGCGAGGTGGTCGCTTTCAGAAATATAGAGGTACTCGTCCCGATGTAAACCGTAACGAGTAACAGTATTCGTGAAAAGATGGATAGCCATTTTAAGAGTAGCGAGTAAAAGTAAAATACGCCAATAAATTTTGTTGGTGTCAGTCGAGTGATTCATTTTTTGGTGATTTTAGTTTGGAACAGAATGTGTTCAAAACTAATTACAAACCGCTAAAAAAGCTATAAAAATACCTGTATTTTGGTGTTTTCCAATCGGGAAACCCCTCAAATCCACTTTTTTGTTCTTTATTATCTGATTAGGTCGAAGCAGAAAGCGCCCCAACTACTGATGCCTCCGAGTTTCTTTTTCCTTTCCTTAAAAATTGAACTACCGCCAATAAGATTAAGCTGCCTGAAAGGCCAAACAATCCTAAAATAAAAATAGGGGCAGTCCTTGCATACAAAGTCTCAGAAGAATTAACAGGCATTTCTTGGATAATAGTTTTAACCGCTTGTTCATCAAAATAGTCGTAGCTCGCTAAGATTCTGCCTTTGTCATCAATCATCGCACTCAGTCCATTACTAGTAGCTTTCAACATAGAGACGCCGTTTTCAATACACCGTACTGCTGCCATGTAAGTATGATAAGGGCTAATGGCTTTCCAATCACCAGTTGGTACTACTAATAAATCTGTTGATTGGTCGCTAATCTGAGCAATCAATTGCGGATGGTCTGCATCATAGCAGATGATTGGGGAAAGATTTCCGAAAGGGGTCTCAATAACTGGAATTGTTCCATCTCCAGGGAAAGAAGGCTCCACACCCATGACTGGAATATTTTTGAAATAAGTATTTTCTAATTCTCCACTTGGATTATAAGTCAATACTTTGTTTTCGATAAATACAGCTTCTTTACCCACCTTTTCTGGATGAAAAACAGCAGTTGGAAAGAATAAATAAATATCTAATTCATCTGCTAAAGTAGCCATTTTTTTTTCATAAAGTATTTCTCTAGATTTGATATTTAGGATAGCAGCTTCGGACCATGTAATGATTTTAGCCCCTTCCTTTGCCGCTTTTCTAGTGGCAGCAGTATAAGCTTCCAATAGGTTGTCTAATTCGGTATAAACGGTTGTGAATTTAGGATGAGTAGGGTCGGCCATGAAAGCCATCATTCCTTTTTGTAATTCCACTAAAATAGGGTCACTTTGAGAAACATATGGTGGGACATCAATGGTTTTTTCCATTTCTAGTTCATACATGGTTTGCAGCACATCCATATTATCCAGAGTGATAGTCGCCATTTTGGTGTTTCCTTTGTTGGTAGAAGTAATATTTAATTGAAATAGCCCAAAAAGCATTACCATAGCTAAAGTAATAGGCATAGCCCAAGTGAAAGGATGAATGGCTTTTTGTATTGCCCTTTTCTCATAACAATAGTTGACAAAACTAGCGAACCAAAATAATAGAAAATTGATACCATAAATACCTGTAACCGAAGCCAATTGCATTAAAGGTAAATAACTAAACTGGGTATAGGCGGCATTTCCCCAAGTCCCTTGTGGTCCCATATCCATTACATATATAAAAGCAGTAGTAATAGCTGGAAAGATTAAGGTACTCGCCCAATCAGGTAATAGTTTACAGGTTAATCTATCTACTAAAAAAGGGATTAACCCAATAGTAGAACCAATGAGCATCATTACTAAAATCATCATAAAACCCATTGGTATTACTTCCATTTGAGCAATAAGGGATGATAGACTCATCACTGGAATAGACAGTAAAAAACCTTTCCAATTATTGTCTCGATAAAAACGTAAAAGGACCGCATAGTGTACCCAAGCCGCAAGTGCAATGGTCCATTTAGGAGAAAGGAAAATACCGCTGATAAAAGCAATAGCTAATAAGGAAAGGTTTTTAGTAGTCAATACATAGGTAGATTTCATAACGTCAATTTTTATGGTGAAAAATAAGTACGTTACAAAATTGGGGCGAAAGCCTATAAACCTCGACCGAATGCAGGAAGTCGAACCTTTTTTATCAGTAGAAATTAGTTTGAGTATAAACAAGACTTAAAGTCGAACCTAAAAATCGTTGATTATCAGTTATTTAGCCCTTTGTTGTTTTTTCCACTGAGTGGGCGTAAAATTGGTGTGTTTTTTAAAAGCGGTATTAAAAGAAGACTTAGAATTAAATCCTGCGGCATACATCACTTCAAGAATCGTTAATTTGTCATCCGAGCTTTGCTGAATTTTGTCCTTTGCAAATTGAATGCGATAGCTATTGATAAAATCAAAAAAAGATTGTCCTGTTCCATGATTAATAATATTGGACAACTCTCTGGCTGGTAAGTCTATTTGATTGGCTAATTCTTTTAAATTTAGCGAAGGATTTAAAAAGGGTTGTTGCTGTTCCATGTGTTTTTTGAGCAAGGTTAATTTCGTTTCGTCGACTGTCTTTCTGATTTTTTGGATAGGCGTATTGGTCGGTTTATTATCAAGAGAGTCAGCAAAGATGACATCAGATTTGAGCCCTTTAATAATGGAACTCATGATAAAAAATAGTAGGCCAAAGAGTAGGATTAATAAGAGGAGATTAAGCCATTTAGTTTGTGGACCTAGCAGATGTGTTAATATTTGAAGTACGCCACTTAGCGAAATAATGGCAACAAAACCGAATAGTGTGTGGGCTAACCAACTAAGATTGATACTATCTATATTGGAGACTTGTTCTCTTATTTGGATTCGATATTTTTGTAACTGGCGATAACTGCTAAAAATATAACTTCCAATCATCAAAAAAATAAGGATAGAAGATAAAATTTGACTAGTTTCTTTTCCACTTTGTACATGTTCAATAAATTCTTTTTTATAAGAAAGTGGATGAATATGATAGGCAAATACAAAAATCAAAAAGCCAAGTATATAGGGTAGAAAATGCCAATAATCCCGTTTTAGTAATTGATAATTAGGCAAAGTGACGGATTTGGTCAATAACCAAAGTAAAGGTCCATAGAGTAAGGGGAGGGTATTGAAAAGAAAAGCAGTATGTGGAAATTGCTTGTAAGTGTCATTGATTTGCAGGAATACATCTGCCACTGCCAATCCTAATGATAGAAAAAAGAAACCCAATAGATTTTTACTTAACCGTTTACCTTTTTTGTAAGTAAATAGAAAAACAGCAAAAAACAGAAATAGAAAAATAACTAAGCCTACTGTAAATTCGGCATATTTTGGCACCATAAGCTTATTTTAGTATAAGTAGTGTCGAATTTACAAAAAAAGTTGGTTTTCTTTCTTTGCAGTTGCGCAGTTTCTGATTTTCCCCTATGTTTGACGAATGGAATATTGGCCTGATACATTAGGTTATCGAATCGATTTTTTTACGCTTTTCATGGTACTTGGTATAGCGCAAGGGCTTTTCCTATCTGGCTTTTTTTTGTTGAGTAAAAGGGTAGTTCATCGATATTTAGGTGCCATTTTATTTGGCATAGCCTTTATGATTTCCGAAGTTTTTTTGTGTTATAGTGGTTTGATTGTACATATTCCGCATTATGTAGATTTAACAGAGCCTTTCAATTTTTTTGTGCCGGCTGCTATTTATTTATTAGCTGCTGCTTGGGTCGGTCGCCATCCCAAAAATTGGTATTTGCATTTTCTACCGTTCCTATTTTATCTAGCTTATCATTTTTGTTTTTATTTACAAAATGAAACCTTCAAATTAAATGCCTTTAGGGATGCCTATCATGGGTATTTGCCAGAATTACCCAACAAACAGGACTTTTCGGCAGACCCTTGGTGTATCAAACAGTATGTAAATGAATGGAGCTTGTTCCTTTATTTGCTCTATGTATATCCCATTTTTCAGTTGTTAAAAATTCCTCTAAAAAATAAAGAAATAGATTGGCAGTGGTTCTTTTCACCTAAACGACGATGGCTTTTTGTATTTCTGGGTCTAAAGGCTTTTATATGGATTTTGTGGGGATTCAAAGTTATCTTGGAAGTCCGCGATGCTTGGGATAATGTAGGAGCAGCTTTAGAAACCCTAAATATTTATTTGCTTAATTTTTTTATTCTAAAAGATGGCCTTTTGCCTGTTTTTCAAGAAAAAGTTGTTCCAAAAAAATACCAAAAATCAACATTGAGTCAAGCTCAAATGGAAGGAATCTTGCAAAAGCTGACGAACGAAATGCATACTAATAAATCCTATTTAAATCCTAAATTAACCTTGAAATTATTAGCTGAAAGTATCAACATCAGTCCACATCATCTCTCCCAAGTGCTAAATGAGCAATTACAAAAGACCTATTACGAATGGATAGCAGCGTATAGGGTGAACGCAGCAAAAGAAATCTTACTTTCTGGAGAAAAAGCCCATTATAAATTAGAAGAAATCGGTAAATTGGCGGGATTTAATTCTCGCTCTGTCTTTTATAAAGCTTTTAAAAAATTAGAAGGTTGTTCGCCTTCTGAGTTTAGAGAAGGGTTGACGGAGGGTTAGGGGCGTAGGGAAAAGGAGAATCACCTGAAAATTACTTGTTTTAAGTTGTTAATTTGGTGTCTTCATTAATCATTACCATACTGTAAAAGCTTGATTAATTATTAGTTAATTTCGTTGCAGTAATTGGGTTTTTAACTTAAAAGTAGAGATATCATTTTTTGTCCATTTAAATTGATAAAGATTAAATCCTTTGTCCTTTAATTATCCGTTGTAGCTGTTTATACAACGGATAATTAAAGGACAACAGATTATTATCTATTTTTTATCTGACGCCCTAATCAAGCCTATTTGGTTAATAATCAATAATTTAATAATCAATCAACTTTTTTATCAAGCGTCCAATGCTTAGTCTGTTAACGTACATCTAAATCATTAATATCAGAAAATGAAAAACCTATTATACTGTTTTATTACGCTCTTATCCTTTCAGCTAACGGCACAAATCACTGTTTTAAAACCCGACCAAGTTTTTGATGGAGAAACATTGCATAGCAATTGGGTAGTCTTGGTCGAAGGCGAACGTATCAAAGCTGCGGGAAGCGCCAATGATTTGACGATTCCTAGCGACGCAATAACGATTGACTTGACAGGCACCACCCTTATGCCCGGCATGATAGAGGGGCATTCTCATATTTTACTACATCCATATGATGAAACGGGATGGAATGACCAAGTTTTGGTCGAATCTATCACCGAAAGGGTCGTGCGAGCAACGGTACATGCTAAAAATACGTTGATGGCGGGATTTACGACCATTAGAGATTTAGGTTCAGAAGGGGCGGAATATGCAGATGTTGGTGTAAAAAAGGCGATTGAAAAAGGGATTATTCCAGGGCCTAGAATGGTGGTAGCAGGGAAAGCCATTGTCGCCACAGGAAGTTATGGGCCAAAAGGATTTGCGCCTCATGTCAAAGTGCCTTTGGGAGCAGAAGTAGCTGATGGACATGATAATTTGATAAAGGTAGTTCGAGACCAAATCGGGAAAGGAGCAGATGTGATTAAGGTGTATGCCGATTATCGTTGGGGACCTTATGGTCAGGCAATGGCAACGTTTACCCAAGAAGAATTAGAGCTGATGGTGAAAGTAGCGAATAGTAGTGGTCGACCCGTTGTCGCTCATGCTGCCACAGAAGAAGGGATGCGTCGAGCAACCTTAGCAGGTGTACAGACCATTGAACATGGAGATGGAGGCACCAAAGAAGTATTCGAATTAATGGCGGAAAAAGGAGTAGCGCTATGTCCTACGATAGCGGCTGGGGATGCAATTTCACAATATCGAGGTTGGCAAAAAGGGAGTGAGCCAGAACCAGCGCGTATTCAAAACAAAAGAAAAAGTATGAAGATGGCTTTAGCCGCAGGAGTACCCATCGTAGCAGGAGGAGATGTAGGCGTATTCACACATGGAGAAAATAGTATAGAATTGGAATTAATGGTCGAGTATGGCATGACAGACTTGGCGGTATTAAAAACGGTGACTTCTGGAAATGCGAAGTTATTAGCGTTGAAAGATGTAGGAATGATAACAGCAGGAAAATTAGCAGATTTAGTAGCAGTAGTAGGAAATCCAACAGAAGATATAAAAGTATTACGAAAGGTGAAATTTGTGATGAAAAATGGAGCTATTTATAAGCAATAGAATCGGCCTAAAATAAGTAAACAGTTGGTAATATTGAGTTACCAACTGTTTGCTATAGCAAATTTGTGTTTGACGTTTTTGAAATGATTTTGTTATATTCAAAAATATAAACGGAAAACATTTTCAAAACTCAAACTTCGGACGCATTTTTTGTCATTAAAACAAGGACTTAGCTAGCGTCACCACCTTTGTTGCCGCCTAGTAAACCACCTAACATAGAGCCTGCACCTCCGCCCACAACAGCAGAAATCATGCTCATAGGATCCATAGCACCAGCTTCAGCAGCTGCGCCACCTCCCATTACCATACCAGCCAATTGAGGTAAGATACTACCACCAACAGCACCAGATAATAAGTTAGCGATTAAGCTCATGCCGTTTTTCTTAATCATATTGCCAAGAAAACCGCCACCGCCACCTAGGACAGCATTCATAATTAAAGGAAGAATTGACTCCATTTTTTCGTTTTGTTTTGTTGTGAAAATAATTGACTGGGCTAATGTAGGGAATAATTATTAATTATTTATATTTTTAATAAACAAATTATGTTTTGCAAAATAATAGCAGAAGTTCATCTTGTTTTGTGAAATAGGGTATACTCAATAGACACGGGGTGTTTCAAATAAGGATTTTAAATAAAGTATTGCTCAGTTAAAGTAAGTTTTTCTCATTTTCTTGTAGGTTTAGGTAGTCATCCATATTCATTTTTTCGGGAGGAAGTTGTTGTTTACCCAAAGAGTTAGATAGTAAAAACGCCCCATTCCTTTACAATTCCTGCTTGATTACATTTGAAAACCAATCCTTTTTCGTAATGAATTAAATAAAACCCATTAGCATATCGAATTTTACCCAACTGGCTTTTTGGGTATACTATTTTTATGTCTTTGTCTGTTGAGCCAATGTGGATGCCTTTCTTGCTTTTAGTATGCACCCCTTCCACTACTTGAATTTTTAATAAATCGCCCTTAAAGTTCAATTGATATAAATAAGAATTACTGGCAACACTCGTTTGCAGACTCATATCATCCTTAATAGAAATAGTTCGCTTGTATTTTTTAAATAAAGTAAGTGAAGGAATATTATCTATTCCTTTTTCAATCCTTAAGGAAGGGCGCTGGGGTGGTTGCTGCTTAGCTGATTTTTTAGTTTTTAGATATTGAAGATTGTCTAGGCCTAATTGCTTGAGGTAGGGATTCACCTTAGGTAGGTTAATCATACGTTGATAAAAATCGCGGGCCAACTCTGGTTGTTCATTTCTAGCATAAAAATTTCCCACCGTTAAGAAAAAACTAGCTTGATTTTTAGGGGGATAATTATCAGTCAATTGAGTAATTTGCTTGATGGCTGCGGTTTTATCAGCTTGCCAATCCAAAACAGTAATTAGCTGTAATTGAGCGGGAAAATATTGCGCATCATATTGGGTCAATATTTTATTAAAAGCCGATTTTGCTGCCTTTAGTAAAGCTTTAGGATGTCGAGTTTGGTCGTTTCGAGTTATTGGAATCGAAGGGTCAATTTCAAAATCATAACTCAATTTCAAATCTGGTTGTGCATGATAATATTGTAATAAATTATTCATGCCGAGGTTAAAGTACAGCTCTTTAAATTGCAGACTTTGCCGAACATAATCATATAAAAAATGCGCTTCTTCATACTTACCAAGTACCATGGCATAATTAGCAGTTTGATAAACATCGACTAAATCAGCTGCCAAATGACAAGCTTCCTCTGCTAGTTTTTTTCGATTACTTAAAGAAGGGTATTCTTGAGTCGCCGTAGTTTTTAATTGATAGGCTTGATAAATTTTATCTAAAATACTCGGCACAAGTCTAATAGTTTGATAACCAGATTGTTGGGCAATGAAGGTGCCATAAATGTCAGCTTGTTTTTCATGCTCCAAATGTTCTTGAAAATTAGCTTTATCCACTAAAAAATGAGAAGCAAAACCTAATTCTTGCCATTGGTGTTCTTGATAAAAATGAGTCAATTCATGTCCAATGATAAAAGCTAAAGCATCTTTATATTTTTCACCGAAAGTTTTACAGATGTCCAATGTTTGTTGGTCTATGTAAATGGTATTATCTAAGGGCACAAAAGAAGCCACTCGGTCCGTAATACTCCATACTTTTACCTTTGGCCAATCTTGCCTTTTATCCCCAATAGTGTATTGTAAGTTTTGATAAATTTCTTGAACAACTTGCTGGTCGGCAACAGGAATAGTTGGTTCCTTTGCGGAGAATACTTCTGTAGGAAAAAAGCATACCAGGCTGATTATTAATAAGCAGCTAGATTTTGAAAAAGGAATAGGCATTATTTAGTTTAGTCGTGAAGATATGGTGCTGCGATAAACACTTTTTCCCAAACACCAAAGCAATAATAAATTAAATTTAAAAAAAAAATGATAACCTTTTTAGTGCGGTTGACACCATTCTATAAAATGTCAATAATTAAGCAGATTCCAAAAGATATTAAAGAGGGATAATTGGAATTATAGGTAAGTTTTATACTTTTAACAAAAAGTAAGCGAAAAAATAACCTTTAATGGATACTGTAACAACTATTGACTTAATCAGAAAAGGAGATAAAAACGTTTTTTCTGATATTTATCATTCTATCTCAAACGATTGCAAAAGTTTTATCTTCAAACGAGGAGGCAGCGTGCAATTGGCAGAAGAAGTATTGCACGAAGCATTGTATCGCTTTTTTGTAAAAGTAAAAAGTAGTCCTGATTTTAAATTACAAAAATCCATTGAAAAAGTGGTTTTCGGTTTTATTAAAAATGTGTGGCTAGAAATGACGAGAGCGAAAAAAAAGGAGCAAACCTACTTAGATTTAGATGGGGAAGAAAGTAGATGGAAAGATAAATTAGGAGAAGAAGAAGATTTTAGTGAAGCTTTTTTTCAGGCGGATACCAAGTCTAGTAAACTGATTGGGCTGATGGAAAAATTAGGGAAAGATTGCAAAGAAGTATTGGTCGCCTTTTATGTATATAAAACTTCCTTAGCAGATATTGCGGAAGAATTAGACTTAAAAAAAGAGTATGTAAAGCTCAAACGGTTTCGATGTTTGGGCGAATTGCGAAAGAAATATTTTGATTGAAGAAAGATAGAATAGAGACAGAACAATAGAGAACACCTAAAAAAATATAAAAAATGGAAGAGGAAGTAATTGAAAAGATAGATAATTACCTACAAGGAAAATTATCTGCGGTAGCTACAAAAGCATTTGAGCAAGAAATGACGCAGGATGCAGCTTTAAGTAAAGCAGTTGCCGAACAGAAAGAATTGATTGCAGGGATGAAAGCTTACGAAGAGAAAAAAAAATTCTTGGAAATGATGCAAAGCATCAAGCAAGAAAAAGCGCCTGCTAAAAACCTATCAGTGGTACAAGAAAAGGAAGCGCCAAAAGAAGCAAAAACGGCTAAGTTTTTCACTTTAAGAAAAGCCTTAGCAATGGCTGCGAGTGTTGCCCTATTAATAGCAGCAATGGTTTTTTTCTCTCAATCGGATACAAATACCAACTTATTAGCTCAACAGAATTTTGAAGTTTATCCAGACCAATTAACGGCTAGATTGGAAGCGAGTGGAGCCGTTAGTGGCAATGAGGCATTAGTGCCTATGTTAGCGGAAGCGATGACGGCCTATAAAAGCGGAGATTTAGTAAAGGCTAAACAGGGACTAGAAGCTGCCAAAGCAGCGACGACCAAAAGAGATTATCTAACTATATTAACAGACTTTTATTTAGCTCAAATTGCTTTATCTGAACAACAATATGAAGCATCGATTAATTTATTAAACCCCATTTCCAAAGAAAATGGCTTACCAATAGAATCTGCGGTCAATTGGTATTTAGCCTTGGCGCACTTAGGCAAATCTGAACAGGAAACTGCACTAAATTTATTAAAAAAGATACCTACAAATGATGCCTTTTCAGCTAAAGCACAAACTTTAATTGAGCAATTGCAATAGGGCTTTGATAGATAAACATATTAAGCCTATCAAGTCAAAACTTAATAAATATCCGTATTCCTTCACTTATCCGTGGTAGTAATCCATACCACGGATAAGTGAAGGAACATGGATATTAGTGTTTATTCTTAAATTTTTCGTAAGAAGAGCTTCCAGAACTTGGAGTTCTGGAAGCTCTGTCCTATTACAGAATAATGTCTATTAGTCTATACTAGATAGGGATAATATTTTTTGTAATATCAATTATTTATCTGATTATCTATTGTTTTACAAAATGCTGACTGTCAGAATGCTATGAATTCAATCGGATATTTATTTTTACGGGTCATTTGATAAAAAATTAATAGATTCTCAATAATTTTCCTACCTTAGTATATATTGTTATGGATATATAATTTCTTTACCGCTTGTTCTAAATAAATATTTGAGATTAGCAATCATTTTCCTATGGGAATAAGACTCCCTTAATTGAAAGGCTCAATTTCGCTTTCAGATTAATAGCTGTGCGCTATGCTGAAAATAAACTAACATTTCCCATTCGTAGCTAAAAAACAAAAATAATGAATCACTTCGAGCGCTTCTTATTATTAGGTATTTTTTCTTTCTGTTTGACTTCTGTTGCTTTTGCTCAATCTAGAATTATTATTACCGACGATGATTTACTAGACCAAACGTATACTTGGTCAAAAGAGAATATCTATGTTTTACAAAAAAAGGTAGTTTTAGAAAGTGGTGGAAAATTGACTATAGAGGCAGGGACAACGATAGAAGCGGAGGTCGGAGGAGGTTTGGTAATCCAATCTGGTGCTCAGTTATTCGCAGAGGGGACGAGAGCGGCACCAATTATTTTTACAACCGAAGAAGCAGTTCCTGAATCATGGGATGCATTGAATGGACAAAAAGGTAAATGGAGAGGCGTTCGGATAAAAGGAGCCCCTGAATTTAATTCTGGAGTGTTGACTTATGTGTCCATTCGACAAGCTGGAGAAAAATTGAATGATTTAGATGAAGCAGGCTTAGTTTTAGAAAATGTAGATAAATTGACGACCATTCACCATTTAGAAGTAACTGCTTCTGGTTTAGATGGGATTAAAATAAAAGGAGGAGATGTGAATCTGGCCTATGCAGCGGTGGCACTATCGGCAGATGATGGTTTTGATTGGGAGGAAGGCTGGCAAGGCAATGGATTATATTGGTTTGCCTATCAAGGTGGGGGTGACGCCAATCCCGAATTTAATGGGAGCTATGCGATAGAAGGAAAAGGAGGCCTAGACCAAACACAAAAATCCAGTCCTCAAATTTTTAATTCAACTTTGATTGGTTTTGCTTGTGCGATAGATGTAGGTGGTGCGCCAAATCCAAATGGAGATATTACAGAAAATCAAGGAGCACCCTCAGGAGCTATTTATCTAACCGAACAAACCCAAGGAATCATAGCGAATAGTGTATTTGCTAACTTTCCTGAAACGGGAATTAAAGTAGAAGATATAGTGGGGAATGAAGATAGTAAGCAAGCGATAGAATCGGGCGAGTTACAAATCAAAAATAACCTTTGGTGGAATTTTAACGGCGGAGATAACACCTTCCAAAAAGACGGAAATATAATTTGTATTGATTCCACGGCAGAAGATATGGATGGTGTTTTTTTAACCAATCATCTGGAGGCAAGTCAGAATACGATTGCAGGACCACTTATCAATGGGGCAATTAGAGTTTGTTCAAATGGTAATTTTAAATTGGACCCAAGATTGACGCTCGAAATAGAAAATGCCAATTACCCGAGTAGTACCTATCCTGAAGATTCTTTTTTTACGAATTTAGTTGACGGTAATCAAAAAGGGGCTTTTGTTAATGATTTATGGATACAGGATTGGACCATGCTAGATGTATTTGGGGAAATTGGAAAGATACAATTAGGCACCTACTCAATTAATGGGGTAGCGTTTAGTGATATAGATACTTTTAAAACTTACTGTGGGGATGAAACTTCGTTGAGTGTTACATTCAATTATAAACTTCCAATATGTGCTGGTAGTTTTCCTGGTGGTGGTCAAGGGGCGTCCACATCTAGAAGAGGAAATAAAAAACGTAGAACTTGGAGAAATCCAGAAGGAGAAGATTTTGCCTATTTTGAAGAATGGAGTTTTGTGGATTTACCGAATGGTAATTTTGGTTGTTTGAATCAAAATTTTAGAGATAAAAAATTGGTAGTTATCTATGTCGATACAGTTGCGCCAATTATCCATTTGACGGCAGATGAAAATCATTTAATTTCAGCTTTCGTAGAAGACTGTGATGTCGCGAATATTTCAGAAGTTACGAGAGATACCTTAATGAATGACGCAGGTGAATTGTATGTATTACACACCTTTAAAGCGATTGATTTTAGCGGCAATCAATCCATTCGGACGGTAGAAGAATCCTTAAAAGAGCCTCGGGCCGTTTGGTATCCAGATTTGGACGGTGATGGTTTTGGAAATTCTGACCTTTTTATTTTTTCTGCGGAACCTGTTGATGGTTTTTCTAGCAAAAAGGAATGTAATGATACAAATCCTAATGTTCAGGTAGAATTTACGACGGATGAAAACGGTAATTTGACTTGCCCCGGATTGGTTGGAGATATTTGTAGAGTGGCAACAGAATTTTCGCCAACGATGGATGGAACAGCCTCTTTAATAAATGGTACTTTTAGCGCTTTTCCATCAAATCTTATAGGCTGTGGGTTTCCTCAATTTTATCAGGATAAATGGATGAAAATCAAAGTGCCAGCAACTCGAAATCTAGCCCTTTCGATTAATATAGAAGCGCCAATTGCTGGAGGACCACTACCACCACCTAATTCTTGTATAGACCCTCTTGCCAATCCCATCATGGAAATTTATCAAGGAGACTGTGATAATCTGCAATTCATAGAATGTGTAGAGACAGGAAGAACCAATCTGATGGATTTGACACCTAATGATTATGTTTATATTAGAGTATTAGAAGCGGATAATTATGACTTAGTTTGTGTGATAATTAAAGCAGTAGAATTACCAGCAACAGCAACCATTGTTAATAATAGTTGTATGGAAGCTCAAAGTTTTGAATTGTCAACAGGGGATAGTTGTTTTCAGCAAACTTTTATAAACACAAATTCGACTGCTTCCAATATGGCAGCAGGAGCATCTTGTACGATAGCAGATGGGACAAAAGATATCTGGTTTTCTTATATAGCGACTAATAATGATTCATTGATTATTAGCATTGATACTTTATGGGATAGTGCATTTAAAACACCCCATTTTGAACTCTTAAAAGGGGAGAGTTGTGATAATGCCGAGACCTTAGGTTGTTTTGAAGCAAACGCTAGAATAGGGGACCTTAAAGCAGGAGATAAGCTGTTGATAAGAGTGACGGAAGGAAATAATTTGGAAGGTAGTTTCATATTAAATTTATGTGCGAAAGCACTTGTTTCGACGAGCGTCGAAATAGTAGAAAAAACGATTGGTTTTCAAGTGAGTCCAAATCCAGTTGGTACCAATCAAGCAATGACCTTGCAATTGGACTTACCCGAAACTATGCCAATTGTTATCAATGTTTTTGATGTACAAGGACAGTTGGTGCGGACCATTTCAAAAGAGCAATTAGGAGTGGGAAAATCGACGATTACCGTACCCAATAAGTTGCTAGGCAAAGGAATATATTTAGTGCAATTACAATCGGAAACAGGTATTCAAACCCAAAAGGTTATCGTTTTATAATTGAAGTTGTTTAAGGTTCGATTTTTATTATTTAAATCAATTTAGTGAATCGGAGAATTACTTTTATTTCTTTACTTTTTGCTTGTCTGATATTTAGTTGGGTAGGCTGTCAGGTTAATGGACAATTAGCCAATAAAGAAGGAACAGCAGTTAGCTTACAAACAATTAATGAGGAATTTGAACGCGGAGCATATTGTAAAGTAGCTACTAAAATTGAGCAATTTTTATTAGCGCAGGAGACAACAAGTACCAATTGGAAATTGGGCAAATTATTACAAGCCAAAACCTTTTTAGAATTAGAGCAATGGGATAAGGCAACGGAGATTTTAGCGGTCCTAAATACGGAGTCGAACAAGTCGCTAGCGCAAAGTAATTACAATTATGAAATAGATTTACTAAATGCTCGATTATTAGAAAAAAGAGAAAAGTTGGTAGCTGCGGAGTTGGTTTATAGGTCAATTATGGAAGCCACTAAAGCGCCAACCAATAGCACAAAATTATTCCAAGAAACTGCTGCACACTACGGGATTTTACAATACAATTTAGGCAATTATAAAGCAGCCGAGGCAGCCATTTTACCACTATCTGAGCAAGAGATAAAGGCAAAACCAGAGGTTGCAAAAGCGTTTATTACCCTAGGTCATTTATACAAGCAACAATCCAAATCCATACTGGCACAATCCTACTTTTTGAAGGCAAAGGTGATTTTAGCAGCCCCACAATTTGTCAAGCATCCAATCTACGCCTTGTTTTTAAATGACTATGCTTTATCCTATTTTTATAATGGGCAAATGGAAGTAGCGGATAGTCTATTAACGTTATCAGAAAAAATTAATCAAAATGGGTGTCCGATTCCATCGATTACGGGCTATAATAGTAGCACTAGAGGAAATATTCAATATGAATTGGGAGAAGATGAGTTAGCAAAGCAGCATTTTCAAAAAGCAAATTTATCCTTTCAATCCATTCAACAAAATTTTGAATCATCGGTATCCAATGCCAAATTAGGAGAAGTCTATTTTGCGATAGATAGTTTAGCATTAGCGGATACCCAATTTAAGCTCGCATTAAAGGATTTAGAACAATTTTTGGGCAACAAAACACACCCTTATAAAGCCTATATTTTGCAAGGAATGGCAGCATTGGAGGAGTATAATTGGAATTCCGAAAAAGCAGATTCTTTATACCAAAAAAGTATTGAAATAATAGCCCAGACACTTGGAGAGAAAAGTATTACTTACGGAACTGCCTTAACTGCTTTAGCTGCGAGTAAGGAAGGACAAGAAGAATATGAGACTGCTTTGGCCTTGTATCAAAAAGCTGCAGAATTAGATACCTTATTGCAAGGAAAATATCATTTAAATTATAAAACGACTTTGTTCAATTTAGCTCGATGTTACTCCAAGATGGATTCGACAGAACAGACGTTGAACTATTATCAAAAAGCCATTGCCTTACAACTGCGGCTGTTGAATGATTATTTTGGCAATTTTAGTGAAGCTACCCGATTGGAATTTCGGCGAGAAGCAATGGGTAGTTTTGATGTTTTTAATACTTATGCCTGTTTTTCGGAACAGCAAGCGTTAGTTACAGAAATTCAGCATATTAATTTAGCAACCAAAAATAGAGCCTTGGATTTTTCCGTAAATACTCGGTCGGTTATTTTGAAAACAAGTGATGAAGCGGTACAAAAAGACTATCAGTTATGGATAAAGCAAAAGGAATTATTAACAAAATTATATTTACAAAGTGAGGCAGACCGACAGACCTTAGGGATTTCTATTGATAGTCTGCAACAAGCCACAAATGACATAGAAAAGCAATTAACCCGCTCGGTTTATAGCAAAAATATTAACCCACCAACCGTATCGTTTGAGACCTTACGCCAACAATTAAAGCCCAATGAAGCAGCCATAGATTATTTTAATGTGCACATCACGGATGAATACGGGCAATTTCCAGACAGTATTTTTTATTTTGCCTTGATTACTCGTGCGGAATGGACGCATCCCAAATTAATTCAATTATTAGAAGCCAAAGCATTAAAAGAGATACTGGAGTTGTCTTCGCATTATACCTTGAATGCGGAAGTAAATCATTTACTATATCAAAAGATTTGGCAACCATTAGAACCACATTTAGAAGGCATTGAAACGATTCATTTGTCACCAGATGGTTTATTACATCAAATCTCTTTTTCTGGATTATTTCCCGAAGCGGAAACGGATAAAACATTAATTGAAACCTACCAATTTAAATACTACAGTAATCTGGGAGATTTAATCCAAGCATCAACCAAGATAGAACCAGAACCAGCGATTTTATTAATGGCGAATATTGATTATGACAGTGATTTAACCGACGTTGATTATACATCTACTAAATATTTTTCACCATTGGCTGGCACCTCCAAAGAGTTGGAATATTTGAAAAGGAATACCGCATTAAAATCCTATAAAATACACTCCTTTGAGGAGGAATTAGCTACTGAAATTAAATTAAAAACCCACCTCAAAACTCAACAACCGAATATTGTCCACTTAGCCACGCATGGTTATTTTTTGGAAAAAAAGGAAGCAGCAGCAACTGCTAAATCATTGGGCGAACGACTAGAAAATGCGGAAAATAGTTTCCTGCGTTCTGGATTAGTCTTCTCTGGTGTAAACAAACATTGGCAAGACACGACTTCTATTGCGCCTGAAAAAGATGGTGTTTTAACGGCATTAGAAGTAGCCAATTTAGATTTGTCAGAAACCGAATTAGTGGTCTTGTCAGCGTGTAATACAGGTCGAGGAGCATTGACCGACGGAGAAGGTATTTTTGGGTTGCAACGTGCGTTTAAAATGGCTGGAGCCAAATACATTTTAGTCAGTCTTTGGAAAATTCCCGATACTCAGACAGCGGAATTAATGAATCATTTTTATACTTACCTAGCTCAGACCCAGTCTCCCGCTCAATCTTTGTACCTAGCCCAAAAAGAAATGCAAAAAGTATATGCTAATCCTTTCGACTGGGCAAGTTTTATCTTATTCGAGTAATGGTATTATCATCTTTTATACCTATCCTAAAAATCAAGGCAATAAAATTTTTTTAAAAAAAATATTTTTTCCTTGATAACCTTTCTTGATAAATCCTCACCTCCTTACATTATTATAAAAATTAAAAACTGATTTATTATGAAAAATGTAGCTTTTACCATTTGTTTAGTCTTACTGTCAATTTCTTGGACGGTATTATTACAAGCACAAACAACGAATACTGCATCATTAACTATAGAGGCTAAAGTTTTAGTACAAGCTAATTGTATCGATAGCGAAGATGGCAGCATTGAAGTAGTTGTTAAGGGAGGACAACAACCTTATGAATATATTGAAATAAAAGGGACGGAAATAACAAAGCGTTTGGAAAATGGAAACACTTTCTCAAAGTTAAATCCCGATACTTATACGCTCAGCGTAGTAGATGCAACGGGTGATGTAACAAGTACGGAACTACTATTAGAAGCAATAAAACCTGCACCAATTGCGGAGTTTGAGATGGAAAAAACAGCAGCAGGGATGAAGTTTATCAATGCTTCTGCCTACACCGGCAGGTGGTCTTGGGAAATTAATGAAGTAGCAACGTATGAAGAAGCACCAACACTTTCGGCGACGGATGCATTTCAAGAGGTCTGTATTATAGCAAAAAATGGCTGCAATGCCAAAGATGTTTATTGCGAAACCATTAATGTAAAAGATGAATTAGCGAGTACTTTTACTTCAAGGAATAGAGTAGATAATTTAACAACCGAAAAAGAAGCGTTGAAGGAATTCGAAGTAGTTGCATTTCCTAATCCTACTACCACTAAATTAACGGTAAAATATAAGGATACCGAAGCTTTAGAAAGTATAGAAGTGTATGCCATAACAGGCAGATTATTAAAAAAAGTAGTTCCTCAATCTGAGTTTCAAACAACTTTATTCATGGGAGATTATCCCGCTGGAATGTATTTAGTTAAAGTCAATGGAGTTAGCTCCACTAAAACTTTGCGCGTAAGTAAAGTAGACTAAACTAGAACCCCGTTTTTATTTCATTAGTTAATATTATCGAGTAAAAAAACGCTTCATTTTTCTGACAATTGACAAGAAAAAAGCGGGAGACCTATCATCTTAATAATATTTAAAAATTAAAAATCATGAACCGTTTAATAATAAGTATAGCTTTTGTTTTTGTTTCTATTTTTTCAAGTATGGCTCAACATACTTGTACTCAAAAATTCCTTTCAAGTACAAATGAAGATGTACAGCGCACCTTCTCCGAGAGAGCTTATGAATGGGAAAATAACCAAGTGCTTAAAGTTAAATTTGTCCTTGGTGGTACGGCTAAATTGAAAAGCAAAGTAAAGAAATATGCGGATGAATGGACAGAAAAAACTGGGATACAATTCGATTTTGTTAGCACAGGAGATGCGGATATTCGTATTTCTTTTTATCCTGAAAGCCGAGATCAGGGTTCTTGGTCCTATTTGGGGACGGAAGCCTTAAGAGTACCCAAAAACGAAGCGACGATGAATTATGGGTGGTTAACGGATTATTCCGCTGAAAGAGAGATAGCAAGAGTGGTTTTACATGAATTTGGGCATGCTTTAGGTTTACCGCACGAACATCAGCACCCTGACTGTCCGATTGTATGGGACGAAGAAGAAGTGCTAAAAGACATGTCCAATTGGTCAGAAGAACAAGTAGAATATAATATTTTTAGAAAATATAGTCATTCCGTAACTCGAACTACTCCTTATGATACAGAATCTATTATGCATTATGAGATTCCTGAATCATGGACAATTGGCAATTTTTCAGTAGACTGGAATACGAGTTTATCTAATAGTGACTTAACCTTAATCGAAAAAATGTATCCATTGGTAATAGAAGTGGATAATGATGGAGATGGATTTAATAGTGAAGAAGATTGCGATGATAACAATGCATTAATCAACCCAAACGCAGAAGAAATTCCAAATAATGATATAGATGAAGATTGTGATGGCATAGCACTGATTATAGATGAAGATGGAGATGGGTTTAACAGCGATGAAGATTGTGATGATACAGACTTTTTTGTCAATCCAGATGCACCAGAACGTTTGGATAATAACAAAGATGATAACTGCGATGGTTTGGTAGATGAAAAAGATGAAGATGGAGATGGTTTTCTTACTTATAAAGCTTGTGATTGGGAAGAATGTCCCATGTTGGATTGTGATGATACAAATCCAGATATTTATCCAGGGGCTAGGGATTTAGTTAATAATGGAATAGATGAAAATTGCAGTGGCAAAGACAATATCGTTATCTGGCAAATGTTCCCAGGCGGAGTAGAAGAAAAGAAAGTACTCAACCGAATGGAAGGATTAACCACTAAAATGGAAATTTTAAAAGTAGTAGATTATGATGGGGACGGAATGACAGATATTTTCAGAGCCAATGGCAATAATTGGGTCTATTTTAACAACGGAAAGGAGGAGATTACACAATTGGAAAAAGAGGTAAACCTAGTAGCCAAAAATATAAGATTGGGAGACTTTGATGGAGATGGCACTATGGATATTTTGAATGCTACAGGTACGGTATGGCGTATCGCTTATGGAGGCAAAAAACCATGGGTCGTGATTAAAGAAAATACCGCTACCAAAGAACGCTTACACATTGGTGATTTTGATGGAGATGGCAAAGACGATGTTGCGGTAATAAGTGTACAGAAAGTAAAGTATGCTTCTGGAGGAACAGGTGATTTTGTTTTCGCAGAGATAGCGCCTACCTACAAAGATTTTGGCTTTTTAATTGGCGATTTTAATGGGGATGGTCAAGATGATATTTTTAATGGGAATGGCGAAGAATGGCGGGTTTTGTATGGTGCGACCGGTGAATGGCAAATATTAAGAAAACAGGCGACCACGACGGACGAATTAGGCGTTGGTTATTTTAATGAAGCAGATGCAGACGGAAACCCAGATACGATAGCAGATATTTTTAAAGCTACGGGCGAAGAATGGCGAGTTTGGTATGGTGGAAAAG
>CALJVJ010000395.1 GCA_937974625.1 uncultured Saprospiraceae bacterium | reverse complement strand
GTAATTCGTTTCGTGCCAGACATATTGAACTATCAAAAAACAACAAGTCATACCTAAGGCTAATCCAAAGACATTAATAGCTGCAAAAATTTTGCGCTTTCCTAAGTTACGAAAAGCAATTTTTAAGTAGTTCTGAAACATTAGGAGGGAATGTGGTGGAGAGGTAAATAAGGTGATGAGGGAATGAGGTCAATAAGGTTAATAGAGTTTATGAGATGATAAGTCAACGGATTTTGTACTCCTTATTAACCTTATCATCTCATAAACCTCATTACCTTACCCACTACTCTTTTCTGCTTTCGACGTAGGTCGTTCCAGCCTTCAACATATCATTGATAATCAATAAACATTCTTCTATGTACACATCTTTTTGCATTTGCTTTAACCATTCGGAATTTCTACCAATTTTAGCAGAATCGGAAGCCATCTCTTGCAAATCAATTTCCATGTTTCGGATTTTCAAACTGGCAATATCTTTATCCATGATGTCCGTATATTTTTTTGACTCCACTTTTCTATCATCCATCATTTTACTAAAACCTGCTAAATCAATTGGATAAGTTGAATCATCTTGATTTTCTTTTAACCGCTTAGCATCTTCATCTATCAAAGTAAAAACCTCGTTGGCTGCTACTCTAAGCTTACTTTTGTGCTTTAACATCTCCATATCAGGCATTTGATACACATTTTGACTGTGCGCTACTGGTTCTATTTCTGACCATTCTAATGGATTGACTTCCTCTTTTTCGCCGGTTTTGATGTAAGCAAATGGGTCTGGTAAAACAATGTCAGGTATTACACCTTTTAATTGATTGGAACCACCGTCTATCCTATAAAATTTCTGAAAAGTTAATTTTACTTGACCTAGCGGTTTTAAATCTGTATTGCCTGGCAATGCTCTGTCTAAGTCAAAAAAGCCTTGCACCGTCCCTTTACCAAAGGTTGATTTACTCCCCACAATAACCGCTCTTTTATAGTCTTGTAATGCTCCTGCTAAGATTTCAGAGGCAGAGGCACTATGTGCATTCACCATCACGATTAAAGGCCCATCATATTGGACACTCGAATCTTCATCATTATACACTTGCGCTTTTCTACGTCTAGACTTCACTTGAACTACAGGTCCATCTTCTATAAATAACCCACTCATATCAATCACATCTGGCAATGAACCTCCACCATTATATCTTAAGTCCAAAATGATTCCGTCAACATTTTCTTTTTTCAATTTTTCTATTTCTTTAGCCACATCTATCGCACAACTATTGCCTTTTCCTCCGTCAAATGAAGAATAAAAAGAAGGTAACTTGATGTATCCTACCTTGTTTTCTTTGCCTTCCACTTCCATAATCGCAGAACGTGCGTAGGCAACATCCAAAATGATTTCGTCTCTTTCTATTCTAATGTCTTTGATTGAACCGTCCTTCTTTTTTACCGTCAAAATAACTACCGTCCCTTTTTTGCCTCGAACCATGGACACCACGTCATCAATCCGCATGCCTTTGATACCTACGCCCTCTTCTCCTTCTTGTGTAACCATTTGAATGACATCGTCCACCTCTAACTCTTTACCCTGGTAGGAAGGTCCACCGGGAACAATAGAAGCAATTTTGACATAATCTCCATCTTGCCCCAATCTAGCACCAATTCCTTCTAACTTTCCCCCCATTCTGATATCAAAATCTTGCTTCCCTTTTGGGCTGAAATAAACGGAATGTGGGTCGTATAAATTGGCAAATGCATTCAAATAAGCTTCAAATCTATCTGACCGGCGCATTTCATTGATGTTCTCAAAAACACCGTCGTAAAGTTCTTTGGTTTCTTCAATGCTTTCTGCTATTAATTCGGTTTTTGTCTTTTTTTCTGAGCTTGTTTCCTGCTTATTTTCCTTCTCTAAATCTCTTAAATCCCCATTATCCTTATTTTCCTTGTCTCTTTGTGCCTTATCTTCCTGTGCATCCAATTTTTCATCCAACTTAGAGACTATCTGATATTTTAAATACTTACGCCAATACTCTTTTTGTTCTGCTTCATCCTTAGGGAATGGTTTCTTTTCTCCATCTAACTCTAATTCTTCTGTTAAATCAAAATCAAAATCGTAGTCGATATATTCTCTATAAATTCGCTCACTTCGAGCAATGGCCTTGTCTAAAAGAGTAACGGACAAATCAAAAAAGGCCAAATCTCCTGCCTCCGCTTGGTCATCAATCTCTAATTCAAAAGCTTTAAGTTGGTCCACTTCCTCTTGAGTAAAAAACCACTTTGTCCCATCCAAATCGTTCAAATACTTTTTAAACGCTTTTTTAGAAAAGTCATCGTTTAAATTCGGTGGTTTGAAATGCACTTGGTCCATTACCGCTAGTAAAGTCCCTAATACTAATTTCTCCTTATCTGGATTGACTTCATCTGCACACCAAGCGCCATACCCAATAACTCCTGCTAATAGGGCTAATAAAAAAACTCCTCTTTTCTTCATGAAAAATAATTTGTACGTTAATTCTTTGATTGTGAGCAATTTATAAAGTTTTTTCAGTGGGTGATTTCTTTATCAAAATTGACCCTAATAAAACGTCTCTTTTAATAAATAGTTTTTGACTGGTATTTTCAACTTTCTTTTCTTTTTTGAAAATAGAAAACACGACATATATTGAAAAAACTAAGGTATGATAAATTAGATTAATTTCCAACCTAAACCTTGTTATCCGGGAGACTGTTGCTGTAAAAGATGCAGAGGAGTATTCATAGAATATTGCTTATCACCTATAGCAAAAATTGTTGGGGTTGGTTGTTCTTGTAAATAAACAATCACATCATCTATAACCACTTTTGGAAAGACAATTTCTAAAGGTTCTTTCGGGAGCGGTGTTACTACGGCAGTTTTATAGTCTTCTATTTTTTTGATTATCGTTTCTATCTGAAAGGCTTTGACACTTTCTTTTTCCAATCCTTGGAAAAAATTCATTTCAACAGAAGGCTTGACTACTATTTCTACTATTTCTGTATTTGCCAATACTATATTGGTAGAGAAAAGTAAAAATAATAAGCCCACAAACAATCTATAAATTCGCTGCATAATAGTCGTTGATTTAAAAATAATAAAAACTTACCCTACAAATATCTACATTACAAGACCAATATCCAACATCTCATTTAGGGGTTTGCCAATTAATTTTTTTGTGTTTTTTGATAAAATTTATTTAAATTAGATGTTTTATAATAATATTTGCCAATAAAAAAATGCATAGTAGTCGATTATTAATTATTTTTCAACAATTATCTATCAAAGAAATTCGAGCCTTAGATAAATTTGTGAATTCTCCATTTCATAATCAACGAAAAGATGTGGTCCTTCTTTTTGATTATTTAAAACAGTGGCGACAAAATGAAGCAAATACCCCTATTGACAAACCAGCCGTCTTTCCTAAGGTCTTCTCGGACTTAGCTTATGAAGAGAAAAAAATCCGTTATACGATGTCCTTTCTCTACCAGTTGGTTAAAGATTTTTTAGCCATTCAGTCTTTCCAATCCAATAAAATTGACCAACAAATAGCTGTGATTCAATCGTTTAGACAAAAAGGAGTTAATAAATTATTTGAGCAAGAATTAAAATTAACTAACGCTTTATTAGAAAAATCTACGCTTCGACATCAAGATTATTACTTTCAAAATTATCAGCTACAAAACGAGCAGTATTTATATACCACGAGTCAAACAAGAGGAAAAACAGCTGGTTTAGTAGAATATGCCACACATTTAGACCATTTTTTTATCATTAATAAATTGAGACAAAATGCCAGAGCATTAAGTCATAAAACACTTGATACCTCAGAATTTGAACCTGATTTTTCTAAAGAAATTTTAAACTATCTTAGACAATTTGATTTAGATAAACATCCTGCAATTGCGATTTATTTCCATTGCTATCAAATTCTAGCCGCAGAAAATGCTTTGCCGTACTTTAGAAAATTACGGGAATTGATGTCGCTTCATCCACTCAGTTTTCCACCCCGCGAATGGCAAGATATTTACACTTTTGCGCTTAATTATTGTATCAAAAGACTAAATGCTCAAGAACGTGCTTTTGGACAAGAGGCATTTGAATTGTACAAAGAAGGATTAAAGCAAGGTATTTTCTTAGAAAATGGCATCCTCTCTAGGTTCAATTATAAAAATATTGTAGCCTTGGGATTAGGGGTAAAAGCATTCGATTGGGTCAAACAATTTTTGGAAACCTATCGCCCTTTTTTAGAAAAAAAATATCAAGAAAGCACCTACTTCTATAACTTGGCGATGCTGCATTATCGAACCGAGAACTTTGATGAAGCGATGGTTTTATTGCAAAAAGTTAAAAGCAAAGATGTCCTCAATAATTTGGATACTCGTCGAATTCTTGCTTGTATTTATTATGATAAAGGGGAATTTGATGCGCTGCATTCCCTATTGGATAGTTTTCAAAATTACCTTTATCGGAAAAAAGGCTTGGGTTATCATCGACGAGTGTACCTTAATTTTATTAAATATGCTCGCAAATTATTGCAATTAGAAGGGATGAATGCAGCACAAAAATTGGCTTTAAAAAAGGAAATTAGTGGTACTCGAAATGTGGCGGAAAAGCAATGGTTAATGGAAAGAATTGGTGCTAATTAATAGTATCTTTTTTACCACGTTGTTCACAATAGTAAAATTCAACATAGTCATTATTCTACTGGACAACAATTTTTTATAATATGTATTTCATTATAATTCAGATTTTAAAATGAGAATTAGACTTAGCTAGACGTTCTTTTCTTTTTTTCATTGAAAAAAAAAGAAACAAAAAATTCTAGTTTGTTTAAATCGCTCCGCGTAAACAAACGGCAACCGCCACCAAATTAAACGTGTTCCTAGACGTTGAGCCTAAGTGCTAAAGGTATAATTCTAATTTTTAATAAATTACATATTACCATTTTACATTGTCCAGTAGAATA
>CALJVJ010000394.1 GCA_937974625.1 uncultured Saprospiraceae bacterium | reverse complement strand
TTTTAATTTTGGCTGGTAAGATGGCAGCTAAGCTTGGTATAAAATTAATGATACCCGCAATCGCTAAACTGATTCTATAAATAATTTCCATAGATAGTTGTTTTATTTATACTTCAACTAAAGCCATTTCACATTGTGCTTTAAGGGCCTGATTCATTTTTATGAATCCATTTTCAGTCGCTTCTCCTATCATTTTTAATAATAGATTACTTAAAATGCCTTTAAAGTTTTCGCCGTGGATAAGCTTCGTCTGATTAAAATTTATTTTTTCTAATTGAAAATAATGTTCGCCATCAAAGATACCTTTGATTAATAAATTTCCTTCCCAACGAAGCATTTTTTCTTGCTCTACGGCTAAGACCCTTGGTTTAAATACTTGCGGTTTCTGCCCTTCTAAAAAAATAGTATTTTCTAGCTGCTGACCTACTTCAGCTGTACCTGTGATGTGAATAAATGGATTCCAATTTGGATGATTTTTAAAATCCATTAAAATTGACCATACTGTTTCGATTGGAGCGTTGATATTAATTTCAGTGCGAATGTTTTTCATGATACTTTAGTTTTATGATTATTTAAAATTGATACTACAAAGTTGCACACCATTTCCATTTATATCATTGACACTATATGCCGAAGAATTGACATTTCATGCCAACTACTGGCTTTTGCAAACGAGTTTATCTATTTTTGAAGGGTTATTAGAAATAAGAAATGAAAAATAAATAACATAAGCCAAGCTACTTGTTCTTTTAATCTCTAAAATCGTTAAAAATACTCGCCATAGCGATGCTATGTCTGGAGGCACCCCATCCGTAACGGTTCATTCGTTTTACGAATTCATGCCTTTTTAGAAATCAAAATAACTGCGCATCTTGGACTAACTTATTTAATTTTCATTTCTAAATACCAAATCATAGAAAAATTAAATCATGCAATTTCGAGCTAGATTTGTTGCCAACATTATTCAATTTGCTGCACAACAAGGCGTAGATAAAAACAAATTGCTAGCCTTGACAGATAAAAGTATGCAAGAACTCTGCGCAGAAGATTTAATGGTAGATGCTCAGACCTATAATCGTATCGTGGAGCAGACGGAAGTCTTAAGTGGGGATGATTTATTTGGCTTGCATTTAGGAGAATACTTATCGCTATCCGCAGCGGGCTTGATTGTACAAATAGCTCAAAGTAGTCGTACCGTTTTGGAAGCATTACATTATATGGTAGAATATGCCAATTTAGGTTGCCAAGCTTTGCCCTACCAGTTAAAAGAATTGGAACAGGAATGGGAGTTGTCTTTGAGTCCTAAAACCTCTTGGTTGGAAGCATCGCCTATTGCTGTTCGGCATACGATGGATGGAAATATAGTTTTTACACTCCGAGAATTTCACACCCTAACTCGTCAAAAACACTATCCTAATCGCATACATTTTTCTTACCCTAAGCCAGGTCGATTTACAGAATACGAAAGATTATTTAATTGCCCTATCCGTTTTGGGCAACCTTTGACTGCCATTTATTTAGATAAAAAACAGGCCCAAGAAAAAGTTGTGACCAGTGACTATCGACTCTTGCAATTATTAATTCCGTATGCTAAAGAAAAATTGGCAGCAATGGAAGGACAACTTGGTTTCGCCACTATTGTCAAACAGTCTATTATTAATTTAGTCAAGCCGCAATTTCCAACTATAGAACAAGTAGCTGCGAATTTAAATTTATCGGTAAGAACTTTACAAAGGAGATTAAAAGAAGAAGCGTTGACTTATAAATTGGTCTTGGATGAACTAAAAAAACAATTCGCATTAGATTATCTAAAAAATAAGGACCTAAGTATCAAAGAGGTTACTTACTTATTAGATTATGCAGAACCAAGCTCTTTTGTTCGGTCTTTTAAGCGGTGGACAGGAGAAACACCAAAAACTTATCAACAAAGATTTAATTAAAAAATACAGTCTTTTACCTACCAATGTCCTTTTTCTGGTATAATTTAGTACCTAAATTCCAATTTATTGCCTCAATTTTACAACTACCCTTTAATATTAGTTAAAAACATAATATATTTAATGTTAATATTATAATCAGCACTTTGTTGTTGTTAATAATATGGCCTTTAATGATTCTCTCTATTGCAGTAAAGTCTTTCCTCGTTTGGGGAGGCTTTACTCGTTTGAGAAAATTTAATTCTCTCTATCCTTCCAGTGTCAATATCCGAATCGAATTTTTAATCTTCATTTTTTCTAAAAGTCTTAATGCCTCAATTGCTGTATCGGCTACATTATTTGTTCTGAACGAAGAACTCATTTGTACCAAATGTTCTACCAATTTTCGACCATGTTGTTGACGTCTAAAGTAGGATGGATGCCAAAAATCGGTTTAGATAGCCTCCTTGCCTTATAAAGTTGTTAAAAAGCAAAAAATATTGACCAATATTTAAATTGCCTTCGTACATTATCGGTATATATGAAAATGCTTCGGTCCATATTATTTTTTGGTCTTTTGATTTTTGGCTTACCATTTATGGTGCAAGCGAAGTATGCGATTGAAGGAAGGGTCAACTTTATCGACGATTGGCAACCCACTATCTATCTTGCCGCTATTGACAAACTCGACAAGCTGACGGATTATTATCGGACTAGTGCTGATTTAGTGGTGAGTGTAGCGCCTATTCAAACAGATGGAAGCTTTATTTTAACTGGAGATAATTTACCTTCAGAAAGTCGATTTTATCGCCTTTACTTATTGAAAGAAGACAATCGGGAATATGAAACTTGCCTTTTTGTAGGCGTCAATGACCACAACTTCATTCACCTAATTTTGCATAATGATAGTCAATTAAAAATCACGGCTGATAAAGATGCCTATTCTCCTTTCGGTAATTATCAAATCAATGGTGATGGCGAAAATAAGGCTATGCGACAATTAGCAGATATTGTCTATCCGAGTTTTGATTTTTATAAATTCCAGTTTCAGACCGAACGAAAATTATCAGAAGAAAAATTACAGCAAAACCTAAAATACTTTTCAGATACTTGCCGCTACCCTATCGTTAGTTTGGCTGCTGTGGTCAATACGGATATGGACCACTATTTTGAAACAGACCGCTACTTTTATGAAGATTTTGGTGAGCGCCTAAAAAAAGATTTACCCCATTCTAGTTACACTAAAAACTATTTTAGAAAACTTAATTATTATGGCTTTGAGCAAACATCTTCTTTGCCTAATTGGGTATTTTGGAGTCTTGGATTATTGACATTTAGTTTATTGATAGTGAGTGGTTTGGCCTTTTATTTTTATAAAAAACTTATGCCTAGTCATTCGGAGACTCTCCCTAAATCTACCACCGAAAATGTTGAAGCGCTGTATGATAAATTAACCCTAAAAGAACGAGAAATCCTAGGATTAATTCAAGAAGGCAAAGCCAATAAAGAAATTGCTAACCAATTGTATATTGGGGTTAGTACGGTAAAATCACACATCAATAAAATCTACTCTAAACTGGAGGTAAGTAGTCGAAAGGAAGTGGTTTCTAAGATTAAAAACCTTTAGCTATAACTTCACCACCTTCTTCACCAATTGTTCCCCATCTACAATTACACGAATCAAATAATTTCCTGAGGTCATTGTAGGCATCGTCAATTCAAATTGTTGTTCTTTCACTCCTTTTTGTTGGGCTAAATTTTGCAACACTTGTCCATTGATACTCAATAAATCAATTTGTACATCACTGCGCTTTGGCAAATCAATTTGAATGGTTAATTGCTCCTCAATTGGGTTGGGATGAATCGTTATAAATTCCGCTAATGGACTAATCGTATTGGTAGAGGTATAGATTCCATTTGCTCGACCGGGTGTACCATTAGACGTAAAAGTTGTCCAATTTTCAGGTAAGGTATTATCACTATTAGGGTCGACTAATTCTAAACTTGGGCCTGCTCCATCTGCTGCTTCAGGCCAACCACTGTCTGGTAAATAAAAAACAGAATCTACTAATGCCCCTTCGGAATCAAAGAGGCGAAGAAACTCTCCCTTACTGCTTAATCCAAAGTCAAAATTGCCTAGATAATTGGCTACGTTTGGAAATCGAGCGGTAAATTTTTCTGAATCTCTGGTTACGACTAAATAAGCATCTGCTTCTAAAATAGTCCCTACAGGAAACTGAAAAACATGCTCGTCATCATCATCTTTGAATTGCCAATCTGTGAGGTCTTGACTGCTTCCATTATTATATAATTCTATCCAATCTCCAACCACCGCTGCTTCATTTGAATTATAATTAATTTCATTAAATAGTACGTCGCTCTGGTCTGCTGTGCTGGTCTGCGCTGTAAAATTAGCTGTCAAATTGATAATCCTATTTGGGTCAATCGCAATAGTAATATTTTCCGAATCTACTGCTCCTGACCAATGCGAAAAACGATACCCTGGTTTGGCAACAGCCGTTAAAGTAATTGGCACCGTGGGAAAATAAAAGCCCGACCAACTCGCATCCGTTACCCGAATTGTATTCAGTTGAATACTTCCTCCTTCGGGCTTGTCTATTTTGAGGTTTACTTGTTTATGAAAAGGTAAATTTAACTCGTTTTTAATATGCGCTCGCATAAAAACAGGTCGCTGACTGGCAAAAGTTTTCATGTCATTCACTTTACTTCTCCACGCAGACATACTCGTCTCGCCCCATTTATCAATATGCCTAGGCATTTCATTGCTAACAATCGCTTCATTAGCTTCAATCGCCGCCTTTACCTTTGGCGCTAAAAATCTAGTGTTTAGTTCATCAGCAAAGGTGTTGACAAATTGCTTTTGGAAGGCCTCATTTTCCATCAACTTTCTAAACATAAAAGTTGACCATGGTGGATTCGGCCATCCTGGACCAGAAGGATTTAAAGCAAAAGCTAAGGTATTATTGGAATATTGTTCCACATTCCAAATACCAAAACCAAAATCCGTATCAAATAAAATCCAACGCCATTTTCCATTTTTATGCCGCCAAAATTTGATATTATTCCCCGGCCAGTCTGTATTATCAAAATATATTTGAGCAACATTGTATTGAATAAAATTGTCGATGTCTACCTCCGCTTCCACTTTTTCATAATTACTAGTTACGATTAAACTATTATTATTTATATAATTAAGTAAAGAAAGATAATCCTGATTATCTCCAAAAATCACCACCGACTCTTTTTCTAGTATGGTAATGTCTTCAGCAGGAACATTATGCAAGGATGCTAGATAATGTTCATTAACTTTTTCTCGCACATTATAAATTCCCCAATATTCCCCATTCAAGTAGGTGACTATGGGTTTCCCCGCTTGGATATCTACATTCGAATGCTGCATGAGTCCCGTTAATGTCAAATCTCTCAACATCGTTCGCTGCCAATCATTACCCGAATTTCGCAATACCAATGCTTCATATTTATCATAAGCCCGTTCCTCGAAAATAGGATATTTGAGTCGACTATCTCCATATTGGCTACGGAAAAATAACGATAAGGAACGTTGTGCATTCCCTCGACTCCAACCACCAAAAACCTTAGCGCCTGCGCCCGTATTAAACCCAATTTTCTCGTTTTCAAAAAATGTTAGCTGGACTGGCTTTTCTAAATCTTTCCAAAAGTTCGCTCCGAAATGAGGGAAGTCTTCTTCATAGTCTGTCCCAAAAGAATACATCCCTATCGACTCACTAAAAAAATCTTCATTTTTAAACGCTACCGACAATACCGGCAAATCGTGATTAATGTTTATCAAATAGGTATTGGAAGTTTTTTCGCTTGGTAAAAAATTATCCTTAAAAATGGCTGCTTGTATCGTGGTATTTAGTTGAATCGGAATTGGATTTTGGTAAATACTAGAAGTCGAATTTGGAATAGAGCCATCCGTCGTATATCGAATAGTCGTTCCTGTTGCCTCCGTTGACAAGGTCAAAACAAACCCTTCTTCATAGATGCCACTATTTTTTGAAAAAAGGACTGTACCATCTATCGTCCCCTCAAAATAAGTCCCTGCATTTGGCGCATTCGGTGTTGTTTGTTCAAAAATAAAGTTATTTGTCGCCCCATCTGGAAACCGACCGACCGATACCCCACTCGGTAACAAAGGAATGGCCAAACTATCTTGTAATTCATTATTTGCATCAAATAAATAGATAGTCTCCGAATTACTTAACTTAAAATTGGTGTGATAAAAAGAAGCCGCTAAATTTAATGCCTCAGGCAAGTCATTTCCTCCTGTTAATCCTTCTCCACCCAATGTTAGAAATGGAATAATCGTCAAATCTGATGAATTGGAATTGATATTATGTACTTGTATCGCTAGTATATTTTCTCCTGCCACTAGTAAGTTTTCTAGTTCACTTAGCTTATATTTTTGTAATCCTTCTCCTTGATAAAACTTCGCTTCTCGGTCCGTTGTTGCTCCTACATAATAAGGTGGAAACGCACCTGATTCGATATTCGCCCTTGCAATTTCCTTCCCATTTATATAGGCAACAAAAGCATCATCATAATCGATGTGCAGTAAAATTTCTTTAATTTGATTGGGGTCTGTGACCATAAATGTCTGTCTTAAAAAAACAGACCGAATCCCACTCGGTACGATGGTTGCATCATCGCCATCTCCATAACCAATGCCCGTTGCGCCATCCTTCCAGTTACTATCGTCAAAACCAAGCATCCGCCAAGTTGTGCTGGTCGCACTATTCGGAACAATGTATTTCGCATTGTCTCCTAGTTGTATAAAATTGCGATAAGTTAAGGGGGTATTTCGGTCTTTGCCCGAGGCAAAAATGGTAAAAAACCCTTTTGATTCGATTTCTAATTCGGGAAATATCCATTTTTGAGGGTCCGAAATATCATCTGTTATAGACCAATTTTCTATAGAAATGGTGGCATCCGTATTATTATAAAACTCTATCCAATCTTTGGTTTCTCCATCTTCGTCTTGGAAAGATACATTGGTCGGTGCGACCTCATTGATGCTAATGGTTTGAGCGGTTACACCAAAAGATATGGTTAACCAACAGGCTATAAATAGCCCTATCTTTCCTTTTATATTCTTCAAAATAATAATATTTGTTTTTGGTAAATATTTTAATTGGTAAGATACGATGGCATTTGGGAAAACTGCAAGTTTTTATGGAGATTCTACTTTTAGCAGACCAAAAGTAAAGCTTAGTCCATATTATGACTATGTCAAAACTTAGATAAAGGTGCTTTCATTTCGGAAAGTGCTATAAAAATGAAATTAAAAAGAGTTAAAATGCTGACATTATTTGGTAGGAAATTGAGGGTAGATGATAGTAGGGGTGTCAAACATTTTTTTTTCAACGACTCTAACTATTCTTAAGTGTACAATGAATAATTCACTTTTTTTCTAAGGCTTCAGCTACCAAAGGAACGCAATAAAAATAAATTTAGATGCTCGTTAAAGAAATATTACTTAAAAAAGGTCGCTATAAAAAGCAATTTCTAACCCAATAAAATAGACGTAAATTAATGACTAAAACCGCTTAGGTTCTCGCTCCTGCACCATCTCAAATACTGTCTCTACCACATCTTCCATACTCGGCTTGGAAAAATAATCTCCATCATCTCCATAAGGTGGTCGATGCTCTTTAGCCGTCAAGGTTCTTGGTTGGCAATCTAAATAGCGGTAGCCATTTTGCTTTTCTAATACCTCTTGCAGCATGTAAGCAGTAGCTCCACCGGGAACGTCTTCATCTAAGAATAAGACACAATTGGTTTTCTTGAGCGACTCTACAATCCGGTGCTCTAAATCAAATGGAAGGAGGGTTTGTATATCAATTAATTCAACACTTATACCTTTAGTCGCTAATTTTTGAATAGCCCTTTGCGCTATTCTCACACATGAACCATAAGTTACTAAGGTGAGGTCATTACCTGCTGCCAGAATTTCTGGTACACCTAATGGTACCGTATATTCTCCTAGATTTTCTGGTACCCGTTCTTTCAATCGGTAACCATTCAAGCACTCTACCAAAACTGCAGGGTCGTCTGATTCCAACATGGTATTATACAATCCTGCTGCTTGTGTCATATTTCTTGGCACTAACAAATACATCCCTCGCAAAGAATGAATCATCATGCCCATTGGAGAACCACTATGCCAAATCCCTTCTAATCGATGTCCTCTGGTTCGAATAATTAGTGGTGCTTGCTGATTGTTATCAGAACGATAGCGCAATGTGGCAACATCGTCAGACAAGGTTTGTAAACCATAAATTAAATAGTCTAAATATTGAATTTCGGCAATCGGTCGCATCCCTCTCATTGCTAAGCCTAGTGCTTGCCCCATAATCGTTGATTCTCGAATACCAACATCGAAGACTCTTTCTTCTCCATATTTGGCTTGCATGCCTGCAAATCCTTGGTTTACGTCTCCAATCTTTCCAACGTCTTCGCCAAAAGCATATAAATTATTATGCTTGGTTAAAGCCTTATCAAAAAATTTGTTGATGAGTTGATAGGCATTTATCTTTTTAGGATTATCTCCATATTTTGGTGGTACAACAGGAACTTTTAAAGCTGATTTCGTTGACTCACTGTATAAATGTCGATGATAGCGTTCGTGCCAAGTCGCTTCTACACTTCGCAACCAATTTTCTAATTCTAACACTCCTTGCAAATGCTCGCCCATCGTCTCAAATTTCATTCGACGAGCACTCTTTACTATATCAAAAAGTAATGGGTTGGAATTATTTTTAAGGGCTTTAAAAATAGTACTAGTCGCTTCTCTATGCTTAGTTTCCGTTAAAATTTTAGAATAAATCCCCAGTACCGTTTCCAAATGCTGCTTATTCACTTTGCTATAGGCTTTCCACGCATTGTCTCTGTGCCCTTTTGCTTTTATACTTGCCCATTTTTGAATAGCAATTATTTCTTTTTGGGTTAATATGCCTTCTGCCACCATCCACTCTGCCATCTTTTTATTACAATCCATGTCCTTTTCCCACTGCAATCGCTCTTTAGACTTGTATCGCTCATGAGAACCAGAGGTAGAGTGTCCTTGTGGTTGCGTACATTCTTGTACGTGGAAAATAACAGGGATATGTGTCTCTCTTGTCTTCTTAATCCCTCTTTCGAAAACCTCGCACAATTCTTTATAATCCCATGCTTTTAAGGTATAAATATCTAACCCCTCCCCTTTCTCATTCACTCTGAATCCTTCCAATACTTCTGAAATGCTTTGCTTCGTCGTTTGGTATTTAGCAGGTACAGAAATACCATAACCATCATCCCAAACAAAAATAGCTAATGGCACTCTTAATACGCCTGCTGCATTGATGGTTTCAAAAAATACCCCCTCTGAAGTACTCGCATCTCCAATAGAACAAAAGCAAACTTCGTTGCCATTATCAGAAAAATTGGTAGAAGTATTCAATGCTTCACTTTCTCTATATTTTTTTGAAGCGAAAGCTAAGCCTAATGCTCTTGCTACGTGTCCCGCAGTACAAGAAACACCGGAGGCCGCATTGTATAATTCTTTATGGTTGGTCCAATTTCCTTTTTTATCAATAAGTGGTGTGGAAAAGTGATTATTCATTTGACGACCGCCAGAAAATGGGTCGTTGACAGCATCGGCATAGATGGCCGCAAAATACTCTTCAGGGGAGGCAATCCCTTTATGAAACATAAAAGTTTGTTCTCTATAATAACCTGACCAAAAGTCTCCTTTTTGGAAAACCTTTGCCATGGCAATTTGAGGAATTTCTTTTCCATCGGCAGTAACCGCAAATTTAGCTCGACCATTTAAAACTTCTTTTCGAGCTAGCAAACTTATTTGGCGACACAAAGACGCCAACTTAAAATCTAGTATTACTTCTTTTTCATAGTTAGACTTATTCTTTGCACTTGGAATTACGGTTTCTAGTATATCAATCTCTAGCATAATTTTGAGGCCTTTTTGGATTTTACAATGTGTAGTTTCACTGTAGTTTCTACCAATAATTTTGAGTCGTCAAACTGTTTTTATCTTGCTAGTGGAAATTTTCAAGGGAAGTTTTATCTCATCAATTGTTTTACAAAAATATAAAAAAATTTAGCTAAAAAATCAATTTTTAGTTATAATCGAAGCTAATCTACAATGTCCAAACTGCAAAATAATTATCTCCCAATATTGGTTGTCCAATTATCTCTAAGCAAATTATTGGCTTTATTTTGAATAATAAGAAAGTCTCCACTTAAGATTTTGTTTTTTGTGTCCCTCGTAAATTTTAATGGGAAAGGTTTTTGTAGGTAATAAATGGAGGCGGATTGAAAAAAAGTAGTTTTTTTTTTGAAAAAAAAATTATAAACCCATCAAATACCTCCTTTTTTCAAAAAATTGAACTTTTTTAAGAACACTTTTAGAAATCTAGCCATGGTATTAACTTTAGATTAACAAGGGATTCCTCTCTAAAAACTTTCATCTAACTTTAATAACGCTTAAATTTGTACATGTAATTAAAATGGCTATTTGAACGTTCTTATAAAAGAATCGTCCTTAATATAGAAAAGTCAAATTTTTCCAAGAACAAGGAGTTCATTTTTTAGAACTCTTGAAAAATCAAAAATTTTCAAAATGAAGAAATTATTTGCATTCGCCTTATGTCTTACTTTAGGTTTAACTTATTCCTATGCACAAGACCAAGAAGGAAAAGTACAGCTTAAAGAAGCGGTAGAAAAAACTGTTGCTGCTGGTCCAGTTATGGAATTCACTTCTACGGAAGTAGATTATGGAAATATCATCCAAGAGTCTGACCCTTTCAGATTTTTTGATTTCACTAATACTGGTACTGCACCTCTAGTTATTAAGCATGCTAAAGGTAGCTGTGGATGTACGGTACCAACTTACCCTAAGGAGCCAATCTTGCCAGGTGAGTCTGCACAAATCAAAGTGCGTTATGACACTAAGCGTGTGGGCCCTTTCACTAAGACCGTTACTTTAACAACTAACGAAGGTGTTGAGAAGCGTATCTTAAGAATTAAAGGAAAAGTGGCTGCTAAGCCAGCTGAACCAGAAGCGGTTCCTGCTGCTGCACCAAATATCCTTAACGGAAGCGGTGGTAAGTAATCCAGATTATTATAATCTAAAAGCCCTGAGATTGAATTATCTCAGGGCTTTTTTTTTCTTGTCCCCTACCAACTTCGTACCTTTGCAGTTCATGACTACTCAAAGAGACATATTAAGACAAGAAATCTTACAGGTCGAGCAGGCCAACTTTGACCAATTGGCACTTCAGATTTTTCATTATCAAGCCGCTTATAACGACCTTTACCACCAATACCTTGCTTTATTAAGAATCAATCCTAATGATGTCCAAACGATTGCCGACATTCCTTTTCTACCTATCTCCTTTTTTAAAACACATGAAGTAGTGACAGCGAAGGGCGAAGAGCATAGGGCAAAGGGATTGCACCGTGCCACTTTCTCTAGTAGTGGAACGACAGGAACAACGACAAGTCGTCATTTTGTGACTGATTTGGATTTTTATTTACAAAATACGGTACTGGGTTTTGAGCGATTTTATGGCAAGCTGAAAGGCTTTTGTGTCTTGGGGCTTTTGCCTTCTTATTTAGAAAGAAGTGGGTCTTCTCTGATTGCGATGGTAGACCATTTCATAAAATTATCTACGCAACCACAAAGTGGCTTTTTTTTATACGACCATGAAGCTTTGGCAACTGTTTTACAAGATTGTCAAAAAAATAATATTCCTACCTTATTAATAGGCGTCAGTTTTGCTTTATTAGATTTTGCCGAGCAATATCAATTGGATTTATCCAACATCATTATCATGGAAACGGGTGGTATGAAAGGCCGACGAAAAGAAATCACGAGAACAGTGCTACATTCCATTTTGCAGCACTCCTTTAAGGTCTCCAATATTCATTCGGAGTATGGTATGACCGAATTATTATCACAGGGATATTCTAAAGGCAAGGGTATCTTCTACCCTACGCCTACCATGAAGCTATTACCTCGAGAAATTACAGACCCTTTTGCTACACAAAAAAATAATAGAACAGGTGTTTTAAATATCATTGATTTGGCAAATTTGGATAGTTGTGCTTTTATAGCCACGGATGATTTAGGTCGGGTTTATGAAGATGGTAGCTTTGAAATTTTAGGCCGATTGGATGCCAGTGATATTCGTGGATGTAATTTGATGGTAGTTTAGGAGTGATAAGTGGTAAATTGGGTTAAGAAAAAATCAATTATACCTACAAAAATTAGTATAATAAAATGGCTAGAGTAAAATTAACAGATGATTTAAAAAAGGCTATTTCTGGCTTGTCACATAAGGAAAAAGACAAACTCTTATTTCGATTGATTGCCAAGGAACCTATTTTAGCAGAGCAGTTAATCTTTAAATTATTGGAAGATGGGGCTTCTGCGGAAGACCGTCGGGCAGATTTGGCAAAGGAAATAGAACAGTTTTTAACCGATTATCAAAAATATTATTACTCGCCTGGTTATTTGCTCTTAGAACTACGGTCCATAAGTGCTAAGATTACCCAACATGTCAAAACAACGAAGGATAAATACGGAGAAATTGCTTTGAACTTTTTAATGGTTAACAAAGCTTTAGAAATATTTGGTAATAAAATTGCTAAGGTGCGCCCTCATCGTTCTCGTACCTTGAATAGTTATGTTGTCAATCGTGCTATAAAACTGATTGGCTTGGTCCGAAAAATTCACGAAGATTATCGCTTGGACTTTTCCGATGATTTAATAAAATTGGGAACAGCTATTCAAAGTTTGGATGCTATGAAACGTATTGCAGAGGAGTTTGAATTAGATATGGAGCTTTTGTTGAGTGGAGAAGTTGATTCATGATGGGGTGCAAACCTATACCTATGTTGAGTCCCAAAAGGACATGGGGACTAAATTCAAACTGGATTATAAAAAAGGCTATCTCCTGAAATTTTGGAGATAGCCTTTTTTGTGTATTAATATTGTCGCAATATCATCACTTTCTGCGTCACCAATCGTCTCCCATCTACTTTTGCTTTCAGCATATAAAAACCATTGTCAAAGATACTTACATCTAGTTCCTCTATTAGAAAGTGGTCTGCACCTAATTGCTTTTGTAAAACAGTTTGCCCATTGATATTCACCAGCGTCATGTCGACTTGCTGATTTTCATAAGGGGTTAAATCTACAAATAACTGTCCTGTTGTAGGATTTGGAAAGACCGTCAAAAATTCATCCAACGCATCAAAATCAACTACTTCTGGGTCAATGTAGTAATAACCTCCACCTGCAAAAACCACTTTTATGCGATAGTGATTGGAACCTATAGCTGGTTGCTCATGCATAGTGCCATAGGTGGCTAAATCAAGCGTAGCTTCTGCTTCGATGGATTCCAATAATCGATAAGGTGCTGCTCCTTTAGCATATTCTATTTCATAGTGGAGCGGTTGATTCATTTGTGGAAAGACCCAATTTAATTTAACCTTTCTACCTGAGGTAGCAAAAGCTTCAAAATCGCTTTGACGACTCCGATTGCTACTAGCTGGAAGAATGGCAATTGCAGATATTTTGGGATTCTCCACAATGCCATTTAAATTAATATTTAAGGTTCCATCAGAAACGGTAGTTGTAAACGTTTGAATATTGGCCGTTGGGGAATTGGCCCCTGTCACCGCATTAATATCGTAATTATTTAGGACGTTCTGTCCTTCTATATTGATGTTAAACACTCGCTTTCCAGCCCCACCAAATCCGCCTACAAAAAAGATTTCGGCAAAATGCAATTGTACTTCGTAAGTACCGCTAGACACCGGTATATTATAACTCACATTGCCACCTGCAAAACGTTCTGATTGGTAAATGACATCACTCGTAGTATTGGCAATCGCTACTCCTGAAATGAATGTACTTCCGCCTGAGGAATATTGGTCTGCGCCCCAATTGATGCCGCCTACATTGACCGCAGGACCACCAGCATTAATGTATATCGAGTTACCCGTTGGTGGTGGGTTCCCTCCACTGCCTAGCGTTATCAATTTATCACAAATAGGTTGATAATTACTATCTTCAAAAAAGACTCGATACTTTCCAGCTTGTAATCCATTTACCGTAAAAGAATTGCCACAGTTAAATCCACAATTATCTATGAATTGCCAATTTTCATCTAAGATTTTAAAGAAACTCGCATTCCCTCCACTAATTAACTTTATCGTGCCGTTGCCATGTTCTATCGTATTACCATTACAATTTTCCGTAACCGTACCGCCGCCACCTGGAGTACCCGCACAAGTACAATTGCTTTGTACGATATCATTGGTGGTATTGGCATTACCATCATCACAACTGGCCCCAATAACCGTCAAATTGGGGTCATTATCATTACAATCCTGAGAGGCAGGGAAGCCATCGCCATCATTATCTGGGTCACTCCCACCGCCGCCAAGCGTTATCAGTTTATCACAGATAGGTTGGTAATTACTGTCTTCAAAAAAGACTCGATATTTTCCATTTTGCAAGCCATTTACTGTAAAGGAATTTCCACAGTTAAAGCCACAATTATCTATGAATTGCCAATTTTCATCTAACACTTTAAAGAAACTCGCATTGCCTCCACTAATTAACTTTATCGTGCCATTGCCATGTTCTATTGTATTGCCATTACAATTTTCGGTAACGGTACCACCCGGTGGATTATCTGACGTTGTTAGATTAACCGTCGATGAAGGGGCATTATTTCCTGTGTGCTGAATCGTTAGCTGCCCGCTCGCATTATTTCCAGTAGAAAAATTGACTTGTACGGTTGCACTTCCACCCGGAGGTATATGTAGTGGCAACCCTTGGGCTATATTCGCACTAAATGCACCATTATTAACGCTAAGTCCTTCAATTAGAATAGCTTGCGAACCTCCTGAATTAGTCAAGGTTAGGTTCTTGGAGGTGTTATTACTCGTAAAATTTAAGCTATTGGCTGATTTATTAAGCGTCGAAGCTGTAATTGCATTGCCTGTTGGATTGGTTTGCCCATTTAGGAAAAATGCTTCTTGGGTTCTAGTGTTGCCACCTCCAACATTTGGGCTTCCACTCGCTACATAAATACCCCCATTATTCACAATGGCTTGGGTGCCATGTCTGCCTTGTAGCATCGGCGCTAAAGTTCGCCAATTGTTGGTCGTTATATTTAGTGCTTCTGTTTGATTATTGGCTAAACCACTGCTTTGTTCTCCTCCTATTACAATTAGCTCGTTCCCCAAAACACCAACGGTAGTTGCTGCTCTTTTGGTAGGAATGTTATTGGGTAAGGTCGACCAACTATTGCTTTGGAAATTATAAACATCTACAGCACCGATTGTTGGCGTAAAAGTGGTTTGTTGTCCACTTCTTCGGCCTCCTGCTACATATAATTTATTGCCAATCACTGCTGCATGAAAATGGTCTCTCGCTCGTGGAGAATTGGGCAACTGGGACCATTCATTTGTTCGTGGGTCAAACACATCAAACCAATTTTTCCAACCACTCGTATGCCCATTGGTCAATCCATTGACGATATAAATCTTATTCTGGTATACTACCGCCCCCGCAGAACCTCTTAATCGATTGGAAGGAATACTCGGCCCTTCTAGCCATTTATCTGCTAATGGGTCATAAATGACAATTTTAGCATTCACATTTTCCGTTGGAAAGTTATTATCAACAAAAGACCCAATCATGTAAATTAAGCCATCATACTCAACCGCTTGCACGTGATGAACTGGATAAGGCGGTGCCGCTCCTATTGTCCAAATATCTGTTGTAGGGTCATAAATATTTACATTACTGCCGTTTTCTCGACCACCTATAAGGTAAAATTTGTTCCCTACTTGTACATAGGCCGCTTCGTGTCGCCCTTGCGCACAGCTACCCGATTGTCCAAAATTATTACAAGATGTACCATTGTCAATACTCACCCAAGTCCCATTATTATTTGGTGGATTATTGTCTATGAAATCTACTTTTATATAATCGTAAGTTGCATTAAAAGTGGAAGTTGAACTAATAGAGGTATTAATAATCCCTATAGCTAATGCTTGATTGCTTTGAAGCGCATTCAATACGTTTCCTTGTAATTGAACTGGTTGCCCGATATCTTGAGGGGTATTATTTCCCACAGCATATTGGACTTGAACTTGCCCAGAAGATGGAGTTATCTCCATAAATAAACTGATTTCACTTTCAAAGCCAATATTATTGATGGTCAACGCTTGATTGCCTGCAATAGCATCGGCTTCTTCGTATAATATTTGTATACCCGTCGTTGCACCATTTCCATTAATGACAACTTTTAAATAATCGCTTTGGTTACCTGTACCGATATAAATTCCTGCTGATTGATATTGCTGGGGTGTACTACTAAAAATAGGCCCTAATAGTTTTCCTTCGTAGACAAAAGGTTGGGTACTTTGATTGACATTCAAGCCAAATTGAAAACCATTTTGTTGGGTGTTATTATTGGTATAAGGGTCGCCTTTTGCTACATTATTAAAGGTTAATAAACCAACTGCACCCCCTGCAATAATCTCTGTACTACTATTGTCTTCATCTTGTATTAAATTCAAATAATCGGTTGAGCCATTACTCATCAAACCTGTGAAACCTAAACCAAAGAAACCAAACCCTGGGTCTGCATTCAACAAAGGATAATCAATCGGAATATTGGTCGTCCCACCATTTTGTGCATCCCAAACAAAAGGGTCGATAGCATCAGATAGTCCATCATCGTCATCGTCTGGGTCGTTTAAATTAGATACCAAATAGCCATTGATTAAAGTTTTATCAAAATCAGGTGGAATACTGGCCCCATTACATGGGTCTGTACCATTTGATAATTCGTCACTATTGGTGTATTGGTCACCATCTTCGTCGTCGGAGTTATTCCCACCACCACAACCACCAAAGTCTTGTGGCTCAAAAACACTGATATTATCACTTCCTAAATTAGCTACCCAGATAGTACCTGGAAAATCTCCATCATCTCCTTGAGTGGTTACATCTAGTGGTAAAGCACTGAAATTATTGGCTAAGGTAGTAACCGAACTACTGCTATTGATGCCACCACTTGCATTCCGCTGCACCCGATATAAAGGCCCTTTGAAAGACGCGGCTAATAAATTGCCCTTCATTGCATTATTAAAGTTGGAAGCAGTGTATTCTACTAGTCCATTGGTAGAATTATTAACGGTATAAAGTGAAGGGTCACTTACCCCAGGATTTTGGTAATCGCCTTCGATTGGGTTCGCAAAATTGCTGGGTAGTGGTGGCCAATCTACGGGTAGTGGATTAGCCCCAGTCGTTGATGTTCGCCATACGCCTACATTTCCACCTGAGCCTAAATTCGCATCATGCGTAAACAATCCTGCACCAGTTGGATTCGCCCGAATAGGATTTGGATGACCTCCGTAATAATTGCTACCTGCCACAAGATGTAAACCGTCCAGATTATTCACCTGCCCATCATTTGGTCCTGGCCCATTCGACCCAGGCTCACCCGACACCCAATTATTGGTTGCAGTGCCTACCCCTTCATTGGCAGGATGACCACCCCAGCCTCCGTTGGGACCATTGTCCCAAGTGTAAAGTCTGTTGTCTTCTGTCCAAACTAAATCATAAATATTTCGAAAACCGCCTGCATAGACTTGCACAGGACCTCCTGGTACTATTTTGGCTTGATTCAATCCATCATTTCCACCAAAAGGGTCGCCAATATCTTTCCCTCCCTGATTGCTCCGAGTAGGGTCGTCCACTGTTGGCAAATCATATTTATATTGACTACCGTCCGTCCACGTTTTGGTAGACATCGCATCTATTGCCGATAGGTCGACCGTCAAAATTGCGCCAGATAAGGCATATTCTGAACAAAATGCAAAGTTATTGGATGGAGCACCTGCATTGGTATTTCCTCCTTGTGCGACATACAGTAAATTACCTTTTAACTGCATGCCATTATTCGCGTGATTCTCTTCAGAACGTGGTAAGCCACGCACTAAATCTAATCTCTGCCAACTGTTTCCTGATTTTGTCAATCTAGAAATCGTTCCTGAGTTGGTATCCAGATTGAGGTCAGAACCACCACCGCCGCCGCCAATTCTAGAATCACTAGACCCTACATAAATCGCAATATTATTGGCTGTTCCTGTAACTAACAGACCTGTTACTTGCCGTTTTTGGATATTGTTGACGGTACCATCATCATTATGATTTTGGATTTGCTTGATATTGTTAATCGTTTCAGTTGAGGTGATTTGATACTCGGCACTGTTGTTTCTTTGAATGGTATAGGCTAAAATTAATCCGTCTTGCTGAGCTACATACAATCGGCCGTCTGGACCAAATTGAAGAGAAGTTGGACTGACCAAATTTTCACCTTGTAAACTGGAAACAGAAAAATTTTGAGCTATTAGCTGACTGCTAACAAAAAGAAAAAGGGCAAAGAGTAGACTACTCTTTCGAAACGTCAATTGTTTGTTCATATTTATACACTTTTTATAGTCTTTACTGTTTAAACAGTATTTGTTTAAACAAGTGCCCAAACAAGCTGCTTGCTTTAAAATATCATTAACGTGCTTGCCAAAACTCAAAACAATTTCACTAACAACCTATTAATCAGCTTGTTACAAGAAAGTGCTTTTCCCTTTTGGTTCGTTATTAATAAGATTTTTCAGCTAATAACTTGTCCGAACACTTTTTAAATGTTGTTTAATTGCATCGCAGCTAAAGACTTCTAGATTCATAGCATAGTCTCTAGCAGTTACATTTTGTAAAAGTAGGTTTGTGTTCTTTTAAGATAGATAAACTGTAATGTGGAAAGTGTATTTTGTAAGTTTGCGAATGAATCTGTTTTTATTTTTACGAAACAGTATTCGCGAAGTAAGTAGTACTGTAAATATACAGCGAAAAAAAAGTATTCTCCTAATTTTAAGGCAGAATTCACACATATTATTAATTAGAATAATAAAAATACAAAAATGAACCAACGCATAGCCTCCATCGCTTTAGTTGTCAAAGACTATGACGAAGCTATTGAATTTTACACAAAAAAATTAAATTTCAACTTAGTTGAGGATACTTATCTGCCCGCCGAAGATAAGCGTTGGGTCGTCGTCGCACCTCGTGGACCAAAGGGGTGTAATCTTTTATTAGCGAGGGCAGCCAATGCCGAACAAGCAAAAGCGATTGGCAATCAAGCAGGTGGTCGAGTATTTCTGTTTTTATTTACGGATGATTTTTGGCGAGATTATGAGGCTTATAAAGCGAAAGGTGTTGAGTTTATTCGACCTCCGAAAAAAGAAGGGTATGGAACTGTTGCTGTTTTTGTAGATTTGTATGGCAATCAATGGGACTTATTAGAACCTTCTGCGGAGAATTCCGCCAGTTAAAACTCCTCTTTCAAAGATTCTTGTACCATTTCCAAAATGGCTAATGCCATAAACATTTTTTCTTCTTTGTTTTCCATCGGTCGCAGAAACTGGAAGGCTCTTGGATTGTGCTTATCTGTTTTATTAGGATTTTGTACACTGGCAACTTCCTTATCACCAACAATAATTGGATGTAATTTTAATTCATCATCCCGATTAATACGGGCTAATAATCGGTTTCTACGACCTCCATATAATCCACCATTTTCTTTCAATACGCCCGCATACTGTCCATCAATATTGACATCAATTCCTTTTTTATTAATCCGATAAGCAAATTCGTTTTGGGATGTTCGAGCATATAAAATCGCATTTTCCTTAGACGATATATACCGTCGGTAACTGTACACAACTAATGGCTCGTGATAAATAGACGTAAAAATGCCCTTAGCCGTCTTGCTCATGCCTCGTTTAATCTTTTGATTGACTTGTCGCAAAGACAAGAGACTCATTTCCTCTTTATTCCAAGGTACTAATTGGTCACTCCATTCTTTTATCTCCGCTCTCATTTTTCTGAAATCTGCTAAAACGCGACTCTTCCCTGGTTGGAAATTGGTGAGTAATTGGTACAACAAATATATTGCTACCGCCGCAACAGAAAATACGGCTAAAAAAGATAATATTAGAAATACGATTGGTGGCATTTAAAATAATTGAAGGTCGAAACTTTAGCACAATAGACTATCTAATCTATTGTCTAGAATATTCAAACCTTGTTTAAGCTAACTATACTGTAATTTTATGCATTTCTATGTAGAAGTAGTAATTTATTCTACTAATCTTTCTATTTTATAGGTTAAGGTATTAAACTAAGTAACTTTTACGGCTTTAAATACTTTTCTTCCTGTTCCGCCTCTACCCTCGTTATTTCTGAAATATTCCCCCAATCTGCTCGACCATCTTTGAATATTGTTTTGACTTGGTATTCATAAATTTGGCCTAAATGTCCATAGAAATAGAGTTTAGTCTCCTTAAAATCAACGGATGTCAACCACTCCTTTGTTCCTTTCAACCGTGCTTGTATTTCGTAACTTTCCGCATCTTTTGCTTTTTCCAATTCTACTGTTGCATAGACAGGGTTAAAGGGTTCCAAAATTGTACTGAAGGGAGATAAATTTTCACTTGGACAATCTACTTTAAAGGGTTTATAATTGCCATTATAATATAATCGATTCATCCCTACTACATCAATCGCACTCAAATCATTCCCAGGATTGTTATTCGCAGAGTTTGGCACCTTCGCAAAAATATCTTTTCGATTATCAATTAACCTCATTGCCCCTTGACAACCATCAACTGTTTCAAAAGAAAAGAGGGCCGTTGGTTTGCCAGATTTAAAGGATAATTTAGGTTTGTGGTCTCCAACCATCCCAACAGAAATATAATCATGGTTGGCATCTTCGATAGGTTCTCGAACAATAGAATTGCCACCATCCCATTCTCCTCCCAAATTTTTGAAATGGGCTAATTCTACTCCATTTTGAGTAACCAAAGTGACTTGTGCCGTACTTGCAAGGATTTTTTTAGAGAGTTTCAACTCCTCGGCAGGTTTGGCAAATACCGTATAGGTTACACCAAATTGGTCTAATTCCAAAGAAAATTCTATTTGCGCAAAAATTGTTTGGGCCAAAAAACAAAATAAAATACAGCTCTTTATCTTCATGTTAAAGCAATTACTTAAAGTGATTGAATGAAACTAAAATAGTAGGTGGATGCGGCTCAATAATAGTGTGAATGGAGGGGATAATAAAAGTTGCAATAATTGTTCCAAGCGTGATATCCCTTATTTTCCTAATGCTTATTCATTCTTTGGTAAAAAAAACCTTTTTTCCTTAGCTCAAACAAAATTTTATCTTACATTTGTCTTCTTATTTAGACTTAGTCAAAATAAAAACACTGCAAATTTATGATTGACCTAAATGCTTTAGAACCTGGTAAAAGTGCGACCATACAATCTTTTTCTGATGAAGAAACCGCTTGTAAAATGATGTCTATGGGCATCCTTCCCGGTAGCACCGTGAAATTAGTTCGAAAAGCTCCTTTTGGAGGTGCGATTTACATCAAAGCAGATAATCAACAATTTGCCATTAGAAATAAAGAAGCAGCATGCGTAATGTTGAGTTAGAAATTTCCACCAAAACACTCACTATTGCCCTTTTAGGAAACCCCAATTGTGGCAAATCTACCGTCTTTAATCAACTCACTGGGCTTCGCCAAAAAGTAGGTAATTTCCCTGGTGTTACTGTTGATAAAAAGTTAGGTAAATTAGCATTAGCCAACGGCCAAACTGCTACTTTAATTGACCTGCCCGGCACCTATAACCTCTATCCTACTTCTCAAGACGAACGGGTTGTTTTAAATATTTTGGCGAATCCTGAGGATGAATTTTATCCAGATGCCATTATCTATATTGCTGATGTCACGCAGCTAGAAAAGCATTTTTTACTATTCTCTCAAGTCAAAGATTTAGGTATTCCTATGGTTTTGGCTTTGAATATGTCAGATGCCGCCGCTGCACAAAATATAACCTACGATACAAATGCCATTGCTAAAGCTTTTAATGTACCTACTGTAGCTATTAGCGGGCGTATGGGAGACAACTTCGAAGGGCTTAACGCTGCGATTAATCAATTAATAACCCAACCTTTTAAGGCTTCTACTCCCTTTTATCAGTTTTCTTCTTTTGAAAAAGCAATAAGTGAAAAAATACAAGAAAAGCATCAACTAGCTAATCCTTTTCACGCCTTACTATGGGCACAAAATGCTACCCGATTAACCTTCTTGCCATCAGAAGCGAGAAGCGAAATCAGCCGATTAGTTAAAGACCATAATTTTAACCGTTTAGCCAATCAAGTGCGAGAAGTCATGCAACGTTTTGACCGCTTCACCCCGATGCTGAAAAAAACGGTACAACGAACGGATACTAATCAGATTTCGCTGACGGAAAGAATCGATGATATCGTAACACATCGAGTTTGGGGGCCCCTTATCTTTTTTGCTTTTATGCTTATCGTCTTTCAAGCTATTTATGCTTGGTCTGCGTTTCCAATGGATATGATAGAAGCTGGTTTTGCTGGTTTGACAGAAACGGTTAATACGCTCCTGCCTGATACTTGGTACCGAAGCTTATTAACAGATGGCATCATTGCTGGTTTAGGTGGCATTCTAATTTTTATCCCCCAAATCGCTATCTTATTTCTACTCATTAGTATCTTAGAAGAAGTCGGCTATATGGCAAGGGCTGTTTTTATGTTTGATAATGTCATGCAGCGTTTTGGGATGAATGGTCGGAGTATAGTTGCCTTAGTTTCAAGTGGAGCTTGTGCTATCCCTGCCGTGATGTCTACTCGAACGATTAGCAATTGGAAAGAACGATTGATTACTATTCTAGTAGCGCCTTTTATTTCTTGTTCGGCGAGGATTCCTGTCTATACGGTATTGATTGGTTTTGTCGTGCCGTCAGCTACTATCTGGGGTATTTTCAACCAGCAAGGGTTGGCGTTTATGGGTTTGTATATTGTGAGTATTATTGCGGCTTTAGGGTCCGCTTGGGTCTTTAAAAAAATACTAAAAACGGAAGAACGTAGTTTCTTAATGCTGGAACTACCTGAATATAGAATGCCTGTTTTTAAAAATGTGTTATTAAACGTTTACGAAAAGGTCAAAACATTTACCATTGAAGCAGGAAAAGTCATTTTTGTTATTTCTATTGTACTTTGGTTATTGGCATCCTATGGTCCTAGCAACAAAATGGAACTCGCTGAAAAAGAAGCAATTACCTTCGCTACTCAAAATAATTTAGACGCTGATGCTACCGCTGATTTGGTAGCTGGCAAACAAATAGAAGCCTCTTATGCAGGTCACCTTGGTAAGTTCATCGAACCTGCTATTCGACCACTTGGTTATGATTGGAAAATTGGTATTGCACTCATTACTTCCTTTGCCGCTAGAGAAGTTTTCATTGGCACAATGGCAACCATTTATAGCATTGGAAGTACCGATGATGAAGGTACTATTCGAGATAGAATGGCCAAAGAAGTCAATCCCGTTACTGGCAAACCTATCTATAATTTTGCGACTTCTCTCTCGCTCCTCGTTTTCTATATTTTTGCCATGATGTGTATGAGTACTTTGGCTGTTGTCAAGCGTGAAACAGGGGGCTGGAAATGGCCGATTATTCAGTTTTTATTTATGACCATCTTGGCTTACTTAGGAGCGTTTTTGGTTTATCAGATTTTTAGTTAACTGGAGGGAAACTAGGCACTCCTAATTTTTTTTGAATATCCTCTTTACTTATGGGACTTTAGTAAATTCCTCCTATCTTTAGGCATTCTTGACCTAATCCTAGTTATGACTATCAAACCATTCAAATTAGAAAGATACTATTCGCAATACGAATTCACTGCTAAATATTCTTTGTGTAATTCTGATTGTGAAGCTATGTCTATCGGTGATTTATTGGCTATGGAAGAGGGCGCTACCGAAAAATTTCATCAACATTGGCTGGGGTATACAGAAACCAAAGGGCATCCTGAGTTAAGACGAGATATTGCAGCTACTTATACTAACATTCTACCAGAAGACTTATTGGTTTTCACGGGTGCTCAAGAACCCATTTTTTTATTTTCGCAAGCCATTTTAAAGGCAGGCGATGAAGTCATTATTCAATTTCCTTGCTATCAATCTGTCCAGTCTATCCCAGAAAGCTTGGGTTGTAAAGTTTTAAACTGGACAGTTCGTTATGACAATAATGTGCCTACTTTTGACATAGCCGATTTAGAAAAATTAATTACCAACAAAACAAAAGTCCTCTACTTAAATACCCCGCATAATCCTTCTGGGTTTCATTTTTCCAGAGCTGAACAATTAGCGATTATTGAAATTGCTAGAAAGCACAATATTATTATTTTTAGTGATGAAGTTTACCGAGAATTAGAACATCAACCTCAATATACCATCCCTGGATTTGGCGACCTTTATGAAAATGGGATTTCGCTGGGTGTCATGTCGAAAGCTTATGGCTTGCCCGGACTTAGGATTGGCTGGTTGGCTACCAAAAATAAAGCAATCCTTGAACAAGTAGCCATTCTGAAAGAATATACCACCATCTGTAATTCCGCACCCAGCGAATTTTTAGCAGGTGTTGGTCTTCGAAATAGAGATAAGTTACTAGCTAGGAATTTGCAAATTATTGACAGTAATCTACCCTTATACGATAGGTTCTTTGAAAAATATGCACACCTATTTTCCTGGTATCGTCCCAATGCAGGCCCAATAGCATTTGTGAAAATGAACTTTGAAATGGATGATATGGTATTTGCGGATAAAGTATTGAAAGAAAAAAGTGTGCTTTTGTTACCGGGTGGTATTTATGATTATCCTGGTTATTTTCGGATAGGTTTTGCAAGGAATGGGATACCTAAGGCGCTTGAAGTATTTGAGGATTATGTTGAGTCGACTATGATTCCAAATCTGAAATCATAAATTTTAAACCTGCCTTCCTGCGACGGCAGGCAGGTCATACATCATAAATCCATCACGTATAGATTTCAGATGGATTTATGATTTCTGATGTATGAACTATGATGTACGATTTTTTTACCACAAGTAACCCGTCAAATTATTATACAATCCCCATCATACCCAAATCCAAAGGAATCTTTTTTCCATCTTCTTTGATAGATTGATAAATCGCCTCTACGATTATCATATCTCTCTTCCCCATTTCTCCCGGTGCTACATTGGGCGTTCCTTGCATAATGTGCTTAGAAAAATCATCCATCTGTAAACCTTGTTGGCTTTGGTGTGGAAACTCCAACACTTTTCCGTCCGATGTTCGCCCACTCAATGGCCCATAATTATTAGCTGGATTTAGCTCTACCCAACCTTTATCAAAAGTGGAAAAATGTCGATTAATGTTGGCATTGTGAGAAGTAAAAATATTACCTACTGCCCCATTAGGAAATTCAAATTGAGCCGTTATCGTTTCATCTGTATCTTTAAAATATTCAGGACGTGTACTGAACTCTTGTGCGGTCACAGAAGTCGGATTCATCCCCGTTCCATAAATGGCACTTTGAATGGAATAGACCCCCATATTCATCAAAGCCCCACCTCCTGACAATGCTTTATCCAATCGCCATTGGTTAGGATTCCCTCTAGAGTTGTAGGCAGCGTCCGCCGCTACATAGCGTACTTCGCCATAGGTCTTTTCCTTCACTATTCGCATTAGTTCTTTGGTATATGGTTCGGAATGCAATCTATACCCTACACTCAATTTTACCCCTGCTTTTTTACAAGCAGCTATAATTGCATCACACTCTGCCACACTTACTGCCATCGGTTTCTCACAAATCACATGCTTACCCGCCTTCGCCGCTCGAATACAAAAATCCGCATGCATGCTATTTGGCAATACTACATATACGATGTCAATATCGTCATTCTTAGCAATGGTATCAAAGTTGTCATAATTATAAATACTTTCTTTTGGTAGGTTGTATTTTTCCGCCCATTTCTGTTCTTTTTCGGGGGTTCCTGTTACAATACCTGCTAATCGACAATGAGTGGTTTCTTGCAATGCTGGCGCTAATTGATAGGTACTATAGCTGCCCAACCCTACTAAAGCGATACCTAGTTTTTTATCTGCTCGCTTTTGTACCGCACAGGCTTTGGGCGCATTGACCATCATGCCTAATCCTAAAGTAAGGGTGGTGTTAAAGGTTCTTCTCGATATTTTTTTCATGATGTGGTGTTTGATTTGGAATGAGGGCTAAGATAAGGAAAATCTTTATTTGGCAGCATTAAAATTAAGT
>CALJVJ010000393.1 GCA_937974625.1 uncultured Saprospiraceae bacterium | reverse complement strand
AAATTTACCAAATCCCAAGTCCTATCATTTTGGTAATAAATTTTTCCGTTTGCTACGGTTAATGGTGATTCGATATTATTGGTGTACAGTTGCCCTGTTCCTAGCCCTTGTGGCATTGAATTATCTAATGTAGCAGTCCATTGTGCGATGGCATTTAAACCAATATTTGATTCTAAAGCAGAAGTTATCCACCAGGGTGTCTCAAATTCTTTGCAAAGGTCTATCCATTCTTGTGTGCCACTATAACCACCTATAAAACTGGGCTTGAAAATTAAGTACTGTGGGCGAATGGTTTCAATTACCCTTCTTTTTTCTTCTAGTGTAAATATGCCAATTAATTCTTCATCCAGTGCTATTGGAAGCGGTGTGTTTTTACAAAGTTGAGCCATTTTCGTTAATTGCCCTTGTTTGATTGGCTGTTCGATAGAATGGAGTGTAAAATCAGAAAGTCGCTTCAACTTTTCTAATGCATTGTTAGGACTAAAGGCTCCATTAGCATCGACTCTAATTTCAATTTCTTGAGCAGAGAAATGTTGACGAATATATTTTAATAAATCTAATTCTGCTTCAAAGTCAATGGCGCCTATTTTTAGCTTAATACAATCAAAACCAGCGGTTAATTTGGCTTTGATTTGCTCAAACATAAATGCTTTTTCACCCATCCAGATTAATCCGTTTATGGGAATAGGCGTTTCGGTTTTAGTAAAGGAAGAAGGAAATAAAATTTTAGACCCTTTATTAGCTAAATCATTCAAAGCGATTTCTAATCCAAAATGAATAGATGGAAACTGCCGCAACCCTTCGGCTAACCAGTATTCATGCTGGTTAATTTTTGTACAAACTTCAGCTACTTTTGCTTCGTAGTCAGGGACATCATCTACACTTAGCCCTTTTAGTAATCCACATTCCCCAATACCAATGATATCTGGCTGTGTGGTCTCTTTTAAAAAGATAAACCAAGAATCTTTAGTTCGCAAGATACCTCTAGAAGTGCCACTTGCTTGCTTGAATTGAAGGGTGTATTTTTTGAATGTTGCTTGGAGCATCGCAATTTTTATAGAGAAAACCCAAATATAGGCATAGAGTTCAAGGAAAGGGACAGGATGTAAATAAAAAAGGTGATTGCTTTTACAACAATCACCTTTTTCTTAATGCTTTCAAAAATTATCGAAGGGATTTTCTAGCTCCAAAGGATAAGTTCAACGTATTGATTCTATCCTCTGTTGGTCCTATGCGATTCCCTGAAAAATGGAAATGAAAATCAGGTTGAACAAAAATGCTCCAACTAGGAGAAATATATCTTTCTGCACCTGCTCCCATACTGATAGACAAATATCGATTTGCTTTGAGGCCATCCCCTGCTAACAAACCATTATTAAAATCAATTTGACTTATTCTGGAAGTAGTGATATCATTTACTTTTGAACGACTAATTGAAGAAACTTCTGCTAAATCGTATTCTGCTCTTAAAATTACATTCAATGCTGCACCAGTTTGAGCGTATAAATGCCACTTACCTTTGCCTAAGACCGCGTAGTTATACCTTAAGATTGCAGGAATATTAATCGTTTGAAGGTGAACCGTTTGGAAATGGGTTCTTTTCTCATTGGCTTTAGGTGCATCTACAATATTAGGGTCGTACTGTTTAGCAGCGTAAGTTAACCCTGTTTCTATTTCCCATCGACCATATTTAAATCCTAAACTAAATCCACTACCGTAACCAAATCCTTTTTCTGCAAACGCACTAATATCTAAAATTTCCCCTCCGGATACATAAGCATTATTAATCGCTAGGTTTGCGATTAAGCCTAAACGTAAACGCGCTGGAATCTTTGTGTATTTACAATCTTTACAATCTAATGGTGTAATGTATTGTGATTCCACAAAATTAGGACGAAGCGAAGGAACTGTTCTGATTATATTGCTACCTGTTTCAGTATAAGCTGTTAAATGTTGATTCATCTCACTGACAGAGATAGTCAAGTTTGTCTTCTGTCCAATTGAGGATGAATTTGAGCTCGGTAAATTATTTAGAACTGCATAATTTCTAGCTAGCACATTCTCTGCGGCTATCCTATTTTCAGTTGCTATACTAGCAACATTTTTATTATTATCAGTATCTGTAGGAGTCTTTTCAGCTATTGGTTTTTTCGCAATAGCAGGTTCCTTAATATTATTTGCTTGTTTAACTGATTTATTAGGCGTAGATGTTTTTTCTGATGCAGCAGGAGTTGGAACACTTAATTTCTCAGCTGGTTGCTGTTCGAATAGTTCTTGAATAGTACTTTCTTGCTGAATGAAAGTGGAATTAGTTGGTAAGTATTGATAGATATTTAATAATAATAAAATCATTAAAGTAGCTTCTATCAATTTATAACGGTAGAGGTATTCTCTAATCGTAAAGTTTGCATTTAGCGTAGCTACTAATTTCTGCCAATTACTAGATTGATAACTCGGGTAAATATTTTTTAGCTTGGCTGCGACTTGGGCATCAAACTGTAAATCTGTTATTTCAGACTCCTCTAAAACTTTTTCAATATTGTTCCAGCTTGGAGTAGTTGCTCCTTTAATATTGGCTAATTTATCACTGAATATATTATCAAACTGAGCATCTACTACTTCTGCTTCTCCTAATCCAGCTGCTATTCCTGCCCAACCTAATGCTGCGCCAGAGATTTCTATTTCACCTATTTTATCTTTGATGATTGCATCGAAATGTGCATCTATATCTCCAGTTTCACCAACAGGTAAATTGTGCAATAGCATCTCCATTTGTGCCCAATGTTGCTCATTGTATGCCACTTCTAGATTCTCTAAAGAATCTTTTACCGCCTTATCGAAAGGTTGCTGCTCCATTGCTATTATACCTAAATTGATTTTGGTGTGTTAAATTAACTTTTGAGTTTTAGCTAATTACTCACATCTTTTTTTTAAGAATTTCTCTAAGCTTCATTCTAGATTTTACTAGATTGGACCGAGAGGTGCTTTCTGTGATTTCCATTAATTCCGCTATTTCTTTATGAGAATAGCCTTCAATGGCATACAAGTTGAAAACGACACGATAAGCAGGCGTTAATTGTTGAACAGCTTCTAAAATTTCTTTCTCCGTACACTGACTGATAGCATCAGCATCCAACGATTTTAAATCATAAGCAGTATCTAAATCTTCTGTACGCCGCCGAATATTTTTTCGATAAAAATCGATGGCCGTATTGACCATTATCCGTCGTATCCAAGCTGCTAAAGTTGTACCCGGTTGATATTTTGCAATGTTTCGAAAAACTTTGATAAAGCCTTCTTGCAGTATATCTAGGGCATCGTGTTCATTTTTAGCATAGCGAAGACAAACCCCCATCATTTGGGAGTAATGCATCTCATATAGCTGCTTTTGTGCCCAACGTTCATTGCGCATACATGCAGCTAAGAAATCCTTTTCGCTATATTTAAAAGGCAAAACGAAGTCCATAAATAGGTATTAAGCACTATTGGGAAAATACCCTATAGTTACCTAGTAAAGGTAGTCGTTTTTTGGTTGCTTTCCAAAAAAGAAAAATTTGAAAAAAAACAATATTTTGTCCGATTTCTTACTTTTTAAGTAGTTTGGTAGCGTTTTGACTAACTTTAGCAATTGGATAACGGTGAGAAGTTAGTTCTTGCTGCCTTGTATTTTGAAAATTATTATTAAAAAAGAAAATTTACACTTCCCTACCTAATCAACATCAAAACTCCTACTCGTTCTATTCTTTTTCCTGATGCTTGTTCTAATTGAACAATGTAAGTATAGGTACCCATTGGGACCTTCCTGCCGTCTTTTCTACCATTCCAACCGACGTTGGAATCTCTACTTTCAAAAACTTTACCGCCATAACGATTATAAATAGCTAAATAATAATTTTGAATACTTGCTGGAAATAGTATTGTAGGTTTAAAAACTTGATTATTACCTTGTGGGGCAAAGGCGTTAGGCATAATAATATCGGCTATCTGAGTTAGACAAGTGGTATTCGACCTAGAGCTATAATTTTCGATACCCGATTTGGCAAAGGTTACACTAATTTTTGCTTCGATAAAATAACAAGTATTGGCATCAGGAGTTGAAATAATAGGTGCAGAATAATTGCTTGTACTACCATCTATCCTACCTAGAAACAGGGGTATATTATCTTCAATTCTATAGATAGCATAACTATTAACAGTCCCTATTTTGGTATCATAAGGCGTCCAAATTAATTGGTCTGTTTTATCAGGTTGAGCGGTGCCTTCTAAAAAAATAGTGCTGACATAATTAGAAATAGTCGTCGTATCACATTGGTCCGTCGTACTGATTCTATAAAACGTTTTCCCGGTATTTCCTGCATCAGTACCTAATAAATAGGATGTGGGGTCCTCTAAAGGCATAGAAATATCTACCAAATTTTCTGTGTTAAAACTAATATTATCAGAAGACTTAAATATTTCAACATTTGAAAGCGCAGCATCCTCGTCCCACTCCCATAATAATTCTATTGCATCGTCATCTGTGAAAGTGACATTTTTGACCAATAAATTGCCAACGGGATTTACTATGCTGGCTTCTATTTCGATGGTATTAGATTTGGCTTTGACCCCTGTGTTTTTTTGTACAGCATTGATATAAAAATTATAAGGGATACCGTTCTCTGCTTCTTGAAAATTGTAGGTGTTTATATCCCCTGGGATAACGTCGATTCTTTCTGCTGCTGCTTTACCTTTGCGTACCCATATTTCTTGTGCTTCAATACCATCGACCCAATTTTCATACAAATTCCAGCTTAACTGAATTCTTTGATTGCATGGATTGTTTTCAGCTTGTAAAAAAATGCTACTATGTGGTTCTACAAAAGCACTAGTATTTCCACATTGGTCCATGGCAGTGACAAAATAGGTTTCTGATTTTTCAGTCGGCTCAGCAAAAATATCTATAAAAGACGTTCCAAAAGCAACGGTATCAATAGGTATAGTGCCAGCGTCTGTAACTCGATAAATAATGTAGCCCCATGTTTGAGGAGATTGACTTGGTTCCCATTGCAACTCCACTATCCCGTTTTCTACAGAGACCTTAACCATTGGAGAAACATCAGGGGATTGATTATTGAGGGTATCAGATGTAAGTACCGCTAAGCCAGGGCAATCGAAGTTACTTTGAAGGTAATAATACCAGATTTCATTACTTGGAGTTTTATGCTCAAATGCAAATTTATCTATGTCTGTAATACTCTTCAATAAAGCATAAGGGCCGTTTCTATCTTGGCTTCCATAAATATCAAAAGATAAAAAAGTACCGCAAGTATTGGTTACTTTACTGTAAATCAGACTATCCCCCTTGATACAAATAAAGGTAGGTGCTTGAACTACTTGTGCGGTTAGTTGCTTAATAAAAAAGGTAGTTAAAATTAATAGCGTAATTCTCATTTAGGGGGATTGTGTTGAGAATAAGTGGTGGAGCGTATTTATTCCATACTTGCTTGAAATTTTTTCTCCAAATCCACCATATCATAAATATCTGCTAATTCATATTCTTGAACGACATTATTGTCAATTTCTTTTCTAAAATAAACTAAACCTATATTTTTTGCATACAGTTCTACACTGTTGTAGTTTAACTCCTGAAAACCAACTTCTTCTATTTCTAATAATTCTTTATTGAAAAATCGGACACAATCAACAGACTTTCCTTTGTAAGTGTAGGTGGCTGACCCCATGAAGTGTCTATTTTTGATGAGTCGATACTTTTGATTAGGATGATTGAAGTCTTTCCAAAATACTTTATATAAAAATAATCCAGTAGAATCTGTCACTTCAAAAGGATAGACATTATCTACTTCTACCCGAACAGGATTTTGTAATTGCTTGCCTGTTATAGAATCTGTTTCATACAAATAAAAGTCATTTAAAATAACTCCATTTTTTACAAACGCTTCGTTTGTTAGTTGCTGTATGACAAAATCATGGTCAAAATATTCACTGGTTAGAATGGTATCTCCTCTAGAAATTGTGGTCCTGAAATACCAATAGAAAGGAGCTAAACTGTCATTGACTGCTTGGTATTCGTAGACTTTTCCATCCATGAAATCGGCAACAGGATAATAATAGTCTCTGATGTTTTGTTTCGTAGGTTGTGATTGACAACTATATAGTAACAAAACACTCAAATATGGGAGTAGTATTTTAAGGTAGAAGACTTTTTTGAATAAAAGCGCATCTACTAGTTGAAAATTTATCTTTAACATGAAATTAAATTAATAATGTCTACTGTGTAATAAGAGTAAGTCTAAACAGTTTTGGGGAATAATTTAAGTGCTATTTTAATAAAGTAACTAAGCCATATCTTTGTTGTCATTTTAGTAATAAGAATGGCCTCACTGTAATTCTATTTCTTTTTTAGGTCACAGTTGTTAACAACTTGCCAATGTAAACCTAATAAGAATCTTCTTAATTTTTATTGCGTTTTTAGTGACAACTGTAAAATTATTAAATCTACTGATGAAGAAATTTGCCCTACTATTAACTTTGGCTATTTTAGCCACGACTTTCCTTTTAGCTCAAAATGATTCCCTAACTACCGAACTTTCGGATATCCCCAAAAAAATCTATTTAACTAAAAAAATTACGGGCCAAAAGCCTGCTATTGACGGTAAATTGGACGATGCTGCGTGGCAAGCGGTAGCGTGGGGTGGTGACTTCACACAATTGGAGCCGAATGATGGAGGCACACCAGTTGCAGCGACGCAATTTAAAATTTTATATGATGATGAAAATATATACGTTGGCTATAGAATGATGGACGATGAGCCGGGAAAAGTAGTAAAAAGAATGAGTCGAAGAGATGGCTTTGAAGGAGATTGGATAGAAATTAACATTGATAGCTATCACGATAAACGAACAGCTTTTTCTTTTACGGTTTCTGCTTCGGGGGTAAAAGGAGATGAATTTATTAGTAATAATGGAAATAATTGGGATGAAAGCTGGAATCCTATTTGGTACACCAAAACGAATATAGATGAACTGGGTTGGACCGCTGAAATAAGAATTCCTTTAAGCCAATTGAGATATGGCAATAAAGAAAACCATATTTGGGGATTTCAGGTGCATAGGCGAAATTTTAGAAATGAGTCCCGCTCTCTTTTTCAGCGAATTCCTAGAAATAGTGGTGTTTGGGTAAGTGCTTTTGCGGAGTTACATGGGATTACAGGGATTAAACCTCAAAAGCAAATAGAAATTCAACCTTATATGGTGGCGCAAGCTTCTACTTTTGAAAAAGAAGAAGGCAATCCATTCGTAGATGGAACGGATAGTAAATTTACGGCAGGTATTGATGGTAAAATAGGTTTAACAAGTGATATGGTGTTAGACTTTACCATTAATCCCGATTTTGGACAAGTGGAGGCAGACCCTGCTGCTGTTCGTTTGGATGGTTTTCAAAATTTCTTCCAAGAGCAGCGTCCATTTTTTGTGGAAAATAATAATATTTTTAATTACCAAGTTACAGGTTCGGCAGCAGGTGGAGCTTATGATTCGGATAATTTATTTTATTCTAGACGAATTGGTGGTTCGCCGCATGGTTACCCTGATTTAGGCCCAAATGAATACGCGGATGTGCCGAGTAATGCGTCCATTTTAGGAGCAGCCAAATTTAGTGGAAAAACAAAGAATGGATTAGCAATCGGCATTTTAGAGAGTGTGACGGCTAAAGAGGTGGCCGAAATAGATTTTAATGGTAGTCGTAGGGAGGAAATAGTCGAACCATTGACCAATTATTTTGTCGGTAGAGTCACTAAAGATTATGATGGTGGCAATACCGTGATAGGAGGAATTTTTACAGGAGTTAATCGACAATTAAATGATACGAACTTAGATTTTTTACACAAATCGGCTTATACAGGTGGATTGGATGTAGTTCATCGTTGGAAAGACCAAAGTTGGGTGGCTACGGCCAAAGTATTATTTAGTAGAGTAGAAGGTACGACGGAAGCAATAACCAATACACAGACTTCCTTTGAACATTATTTTCAACGACCAGATGCTACGCATTTAGAAGTAGATGAAAATAAAACATCTTTATCGGGAAGTGGTGGAACCGCAAAAATTGGAAGATTTGGCGGAAATTGGAAGTTTGAAACAGGGGCAACTTGGCGGACACCTGGCTTAGAATTAAATGACATCGGCTTTATGAATAATGCGGATGAAATTAATCATTTTTTCTGGTCAGGCTATCGGTTTAATAATCCATTTGGCATATTTAGAAATATGGGATTAAATGTGAATCACTGGATGCGTTGGGATTTTAGTGGTCGACAACTTTACCATTCTGCTAGTGTGAATACGTTTGCCCAGTTTAAAAATTTCTACCAATTATTTATAGGTTATTCTAAAGAGTTCAAAGACATTTCCAATCAGGCCTTATTTGGTGGCCCTGCATTGCGTAAATCTAGAGGAAATGCGATTTTTATGAATGTAGGAACGGATAACCGTAAAAAGATTCGATTAAATTTCAATGCTTTTTGGGCGAAAGGGAATGACCCTGACCAATCAAAAACAGTCAATGCTTCTAACTATGGGCTAGGTTTAACAATTCAGCCAACCAATGCACTACGTTTTTCTATACGACCAAATATTGGCAAATTTGACCGTTTAATGCAGAATGTTACTAGTTTGAATTATCAAGGAGCGACCAATTATATCGTTAGTTCTTTGGACCAAAATACCTTGAGCTTGACGCTGCGTTTAAACTATAACATTACCCCTAATTTAACGATTCAATATTATGGTCAACCATTTATTACTCGAGTCCGCTATTTTGATTTTAAGCGAATTACTGACCCAACAGCTAAATTATTTCACGACCGTTTTGTGCCTTTGAATAATATCAGTTATGATGCGATTGAGCAAAGTTATTCGGTATCCGAAAACACGAATGGCACTACAGATTATACTTTTGGAAACCCAGATTTTAGCTTTATGCAATTTCGGTCTAATTTAGTCGCACGGTGGGAGTATGTACCAGGGTCAGAATTGTTTTTAGTTTTTTCTCAAAGTAATAATAATTCAGGCGACCCTTCTGAGGATATTTTACCTAGTTTAACGGATAATTTATTTAATAATAAACCAACCAATATTTTTTTGATTAAGTGGACCTATCGATTTTTGTTATAATTAGGATGAATAAAAAGAAGAAACTCTGCAAATCGTATCTTCTTATAAATTAGTTCTTCTATATAATATGGTTGGAACCCAAGCTTCTTTTATAAAGATAATAAAAAGAAATAGAGACTCTACATGCGTAAAAGTCTCTATCCTAAAACTCTCTCAATTAATTCTTTGTATTTGGTTGTTTGATGTATTTTTTCTTTTAAAAACTCTAATTTATAACCATTTTAAGTCGTTTCAAAACAAAAAATAAATTATTCGGTGAACGGTCATTTTTTATCGGTGAGTGGTCATTATGCTTAACTTTTACCTTCGTATTATCTTTATAATAACGGTAAACGATTTAATAATTTTGTTTTTATGCGGCGGCTAAATGGTATTTTATAACTATTCATACTTAACCAGCAATTTTCTAAATCAATTGAGTTAACTTCAGCTAAATTGATAAGATAACTCCTATGTATTCGCATGAAAAAATGGTTTTGAAGTAATTCTTCTAATTTATTTAATCTAATAGAAGTTGTGTAAGTTCCTCTAAAAGTTTGAGCTAAACTATAATCTCCATTCGCCTGAAAAAAATAGATGTTGTCTATATCTATTTTGTGATAAACACCTCCTTTTTTAAAGAATAATTCTCTATTGACAACAAAAGGTGTTGTCTGCTTAACTTGCATTGTTTGTTCTTTCAACGCCATTTCAATACAAGATTTCAATGTGAATTTATTCGCAGGTTTAACCATCAATCCGATAGCGTTATTATTATTATCATTTTTGATTAAATTATAATCCTCTTTAAAACTAGCTATAAAAATAATTGGGATTTTTAACGCTTTGATTTTTGTTAGGATTGATGCTTCTTCTTTTGATTGTTCTTGGATATTGGCATTTAATAATATTAAGTTAGGATGTTCTCTTTTGATAATGGAAAATACTTCCGATATATTTTGAATACTGGCTATTACTCGAACCCCAATTGCTTCAACTAAATTAACTACTTCTTTTGCAAAATAGGCCTCTGACTCTACGATTAATACAGTTAGATGCTGTGCTATCATTATTATTGATTTTGAATACTTTGAATAACTCAAAGATGCAGTTATTTTTTATTGAAAATTTAAATTTTCGGTGAGTGGTCGATTTTAGCAGGTGAGTGGTCACCTAACAGAATTTTTATGGTAATATCGCCAATTTTACCTTTCACTTTTGTATATCAGACCAGTATCCTTAGCCTCTTGGGAAAGATAATTGTAGGGTAGATTGATTATCGCTTTGAGGTATATTTTTAACAAGGCCTCTATTCAATAAAATAAGGTCTTTAATAAACTCTGGGTCGAAGTTTTTGACTATACCGTTTGGGGAAGTTTCTAAAAAATTAGAAGAGATAATAGGGCTATTAATATCAATTAGAATAGAAGTGGATAGTCCTGTAATCTTAATACTTAAATGATTTTTTCTGGAAGAAAGGTGGATGATTTGAGCGAGGATATTTTTTAATAGCAACATTAAAGAATCAAGGTCTGCATTAAGGTGTGCGGCTTCATCAAATGAAGTCGTTAAGGTAATCTCTTTCTTTTCTAGCAGACCTGAAAATGACTGAGTCAATTCTTCCAATATTTGTTTTATAGGAATTGGTAAAGGTTGGTAATTATAATCTTTTTTATGTGTTTGTGCCCATACCAATAAATTTTCTAAAACTAGGTTTAAATCTGTCGCATGTTCCTCTAATTGGATACCTAGTTTTTTTAGGGTATCCAATTCTTTATGGGTAACTAAGAAATCAATTTTTTTGGAAATATCTCTGAAGGCAAGAATTGGTTTTCTAACTTCCTGTCCAAGAATAGCAAGCAACCGGTTTTGAGATTTTGTGGTATCATTAATTATCTTATGTTGTTTGGCGATTTGTTGCTTTGTTTTTCGGACATATCTCAAAAAGGAGACTGTTAGTAGTCCCAATAATATAATTGAAAGAGTGAGTAAAATTGAATGAATTTCCACTAAGGATTTTTAAGAGTTCTAGTTTTTTTGTTACCAAAATACATTAAATCCTTCTTTTTAAACTCAAACATCGGCGAATAGTAGGCAAACATCGGTGAATGGTAGCTATATGTCGGTAAATGGATAATATTATTTAATCATGTTAATCTGTTCTAATAAGGCATCTCGGTTACTTCTACTATAAGGTATTTGCTTTTCATTTAGAAAAACTACACTATCACTAGTGTCGATAGAAGAAATTCCCCGTAAATTGACTAAATAACTTCGGTGAATACGCATAAAGGAATAACTTTTTAAGATTGTTTCCATTTGAGAAAGTCGCTGAGAAGCAATAAAATTGCCATCAGCTGTATGGATTAGACAGTAATCATCATTCGCTTCTAAGTATAATATTTCGTCAATCTTTACTTTTTGAAAAACACCTTTCTTTTTGAAAAATAGGTATTCTTTCAGTGGAAAAGTCTCTGTTTCTTCTATTGCTCCTTTTTGCGATTCTATATTATCATTAGCGGTAATGTCACTTTTATTGTTGCTGATAGAACGCATGGCCATTTCTAAGGAAGACCGTAAGGAGTATTTGTTGATAGGCTTTACCAAGTAACCAATAAAATTGGTCTTTTTAGCTTGATTATAGTATGTTTCTTGTGCAAAACTGGTGATAAATAAGACAGGTATATCTAGATGCTTTATTTTTTCTGCAATCTCAATTCCTGTTAATTTTCCTTTGATGTCAATGTCCATCAAAATCATATCAGGTGATTCTGTCAAAATGGTTTCTAAGGCTTCAGCAGAATTATCTATTCTGCCAACGACATTATAACCTATTTCTCTTACTAGCATGTCTAATTCTAAAGCAAATGATAAATCGTCTTCTACTATTAGAATGGATAAAGTAGCTGTACTCATGTTTTGTGTGTTGTTGGTTTTTATATTTGAAGCTTTTTCTAAAGTATGTACACTATCCATGATCAAGCAATTAAAAGTTTTTAACGAATTGATTTTGATAATGTAAAATTAGTATATAGTATGCTTCTTGAACACCCCATAAACATGGGGCTTTTCGCCAAAAGCCTTCCTTTATTATGCAGCAGGTAACATTATTTCAAAAGAAGTTCCTTTTTTTAATGCGCTATTTACTTTGATTTGTCCTTTATTTAAATCCACTAAGTCTTTTACCAAAGTTAAACCTAACCCAGAACCTTTTTCACCAGCTGTGCCTTGGGTGCTTTTGTTTTTTTGTAAGTCAAATATATTATCTAACTGCGCTTTGTCCATTCCTTCTCCGGTATCCTTTATAAGAATTCTTATATTTGAACCATTCAGTTCTGATACTACTTCTACTTGCCCACCATTGGGTGTATATTTAATGGCATTGTCTACTAAGTTTCTTATAATCGTATTTAATGCATTAGGGTCTGAGTAGGCTTTTATCTCGGAGGCTATATTTAATTGGAGGTGGATATTTTTCTCATCGGCAATTTGTTGGAATAGGTTGAATATTTCTTCTGTTGCTTCTTTAATACTCACTGGTTTAGGATCATAAGGGAGTACATCTCTTTGCTTTAATGCCCAATTAAGCAAATTATCTAGTAAGCCATTTAATGAAAATGCAGCTTGCTCTAGATTGTTGCCCAATTTATTTAAGGTGTCAAATTCTTTTTGTTGAATTAAAAAATTGACTTTTTTGGAAATGCCTCGAAATGCTAATGCTGGTTTTCGCAAGTCATGTCCAATAATCGCAAACAGACGGTCTTTGGTGGCATTCAATTCTTGTAAAGTATCCGCTTGTGCTTCTATAACGGCTTTATCTTCTCGAATTTTGGTGGTTGCTTTTTCTATCTCTGCTTCTAAGTATCGTTTTTGCTGTTCTAGTTGATAATTTCGCCATTTGCCATATCCATAAATTGCTAAACCGACTAAAGTGGCCAGAAGCGCTAAAAACCAAGATTGTAAATAATAAGGTTTTATCACCTTGATATTTACGCTCATTTGGCTTTCTGTATTATCCCTTTTATTGGTACTTTTAAAATGTAGTTGATGGTCTCCATAAGGCAATCTACCAAACCAAAATTGTCTGCCCGGTTGTTTCACCCAATCTTTATCTAAACCTTGTATTTTGTAGGCGTAACTATTTATTTCAGCGGATTCATAATTTAATCTAGCTAATTCGAGGGTAAAAAATCTATCTTCTGGCTTTAAAGTAATGGTGAGGTCTTTTTTTCCTGAACAGGCAATGTGTCTAATTTCATTGGAGGTGCCATCAAAATGCTGATAATCAGTAATTAGAAGTGGTGAAATATTACTTTTTTTGCTCGTAAAGAAATCTTTTGGGTGAAAGGCTGTGACTCCATTTACCCCTCCTAAATAAATCGTACCATCTTTATCCTGAAAACTAGATATTCGATTGTATTCTTCCTGTGTACCATCTTTTGGTAAATAGGCTTGTATAGTGAAATCGGCTTTATTCATTTGCATGATGCTTTTATCACTTCCTATCCAGATATGCCCAAAATCATCTTCATAAACGGCGGTTAAAATCTCACCAATTAGCCCATCGGACTGTATAAAATGCCGCTTATCTCCTGTTTCCTTATTCCAGCGTAAAAGGCCTTCTGTGGAGGCTATCCAATAAATAGCTGGATTCGATTTTTCCTGAAGGAGATGCCGGACATTTTGTATTGGAAATTGATGGGCACCTACTCCATTTTTATTATATAATGCAATGACTTTTTCTTCTTGATAGTTAAATAAATAAAGCCCTTCATTAGAACAAAGCCACAGGTGTGTTTCATCTGCTGGTAGTATATGAAATATTACTGTATTTTCTAGTTGCCAATTTTTAGCTGTTTTTAGAGTTGTTATTTTTTCTTCATTAGCTCTTTTGATGGCTAGGCCATTTCCTGTTCCAATCCAAACACTATTATTTTTATCCTGAAATAAGGACCATATATCTTTTAAGTTTAAACTGTTTTTTTCTTGATTTAAAGGGAATTCTTTTAATAATGCTCCATTGAGACTGTGATTCCTAAGAGAACCATCTGAGCCGACCCAAATATTATTGTTGGGTGCTTTTATCATAGGTCGACCCCAATAAGGATATCGACCATTTTCAATAGAAATCTTACTTATGCCTAAGGTTCGGTCGAGCAGCGTGAAGGCGTTATAATTCGACGTATCTAAGAGAACTTTTGTAAGCCCTCCCATTTCAAAATTGACATACAAATTGTCGCCTTGCACAAGCATCCCTCTGGCAGAGTTATTATAAGGTTTTTCTTTTTGTGATTTGAAAGAGAAAAGGTTTCGAAAATTATTAGGTTCAATGGTTATCAATGTAAGTCCAAAATCAGACCCCATCCAATATCTTCCTGACTTGTCTTGATAAGTACAATTATTTTGGAGATAAACTTTTTGGTTGTGCTCTTCGGGATTAATGGAGGTAACAATTTGTGAATTTTTGTTATAAACATTCCATTTTTCATCTTCGACAATTAGTAAAAACGCTGGTTTGTCATTATAAAAAATATTGCCACCACTTTTTGATATAACAGGTAATTGTTCTTTAACTCCATTGTTACTGATGGAAAATATCTTATTAGCCTTAACTTCTCCGTCGATAATTGTATTGGTAATGATGCCATCCGTTGCTTCTAATACATTGGAGGCGTATTCACCTTCACCGAAAGTGTATTCTTTGAACA